>JACIWR010000417.1 GCA_014360845.1 Anaerolineae bacterium | reverse complement strand
TCGTTTTTGGCTTGGGCGATTCCTCTGTCAACGAATATTCAACGAATAAACGAATAGACCGCGATGCTGATCATTCGTTTATTCGTTCCACCATTCGTTGACAGTATGTTGCCCGATTAAAGTGTCAACCCATTCTGAACCATCCCTAGAAATTTCAGTGTAATTCCGTGTGATTCTGTAGCTGATTCCCGCCTGGACCTCGGAGGTCTAAGCGGAGGCGTTCTTCAGACACTCTCTTAGCGGGGACAGGCTAGCTTTCTTCCTCGTCTTCCTTTGGGTCTTCCTCTTGCCAGGCAACGTCCTTCTTCATGAACTCCCGCAGGACGTTGGTGGCGTATGCTCCCTTGGGCAGGGTGAAGGTGAACAGCAGGCCTTCGGCCTGGGGTTCAATGCTGAGGTCACTGAGCAGCAGGCGTGCCGGGCGGCGACTGCCTTTGAGGCGGGCCCGGCGCAACATTTCCGTCGTTACCCCTTCCTGCTCCAGTATCCAGCGCTCCAGTTCGCCTGGCTCACCGCTGGCCCACAACATGCGCGCGCCATAGATGGGGCCGGTGTAAGTGATCTCTCCTCGTTGGAAGCGGGGGGCTTCTGCTTCTGCATCGGCGACCTCGAACAATCCGCCGGTGTCGGTCTTTTTGGCGATGTCGCCGGGCAATAGGCGCTGGAACCAGCCGCGCCGGATACGTTCTGTGAGCCAGGCATTGAACAGGGCCGACTGGTAGGCACGCAGCAAGAAGCGTCTCAACCAGCGTTCCCGAGGGCCCTGCCCCAGCAGCACTTCCCGGCCCTGTTCCACATTGTCGCCTTTCATCCCGAAGCGCTGCACGCCGTAGAAATTGGGCAGGCCCCGCGTGCGCAAGGCCTGCGCCACTGCTTGCGCCCGCTCCAGGGCCTCGGGACGGGGGTGTAGCACGATGATTTGAAAGCGGTTGCCCAACAGATGCCCCACGCGCAGTTTGTTGCGATGGCGTCGGACCCAGCGCACTTCCACCGGCAGGTTCTCCTGGATGCGCCGGGCCACGGTGGTCTCGTTCGTGTTCGGCAGGAGCAGGGAGAAGGTTTGAGTGACGCGGGCGTGTTTGTCCTTCAGTCCCGCGCAGCCGACATCCACCTCACGCAGGCCGAAGAGCTGGACCAGCTTCAACTGCAGGGCGCGGGTGGTCCAGCCGGAGCGCGTCAGACGCACGTAAACGTGTTCCCCCTGTCCCGCTGGCTCGTACAGGGGGATTTCCTCGACCACGAAATGCTCGGGTTCAACCTTGATCTCCCCACCGATGCCGGGCAGGTCGGAGGTGATGAAGGGCAGGGTTGGGCTTTGGGCAGAATCTGTCGTAACCTGTGGATTCATCAATGACCAGTGCTATTGGGGGTATGTTTCCGTCAGGTACTTGATGAGGAATTCCTTTTCCTCCTGGTCAAGTTGCGCGCCCAGGGTTATCATGCGTTCCACCGTGGCTCTCCACTCCTCTTCCGTTTTCTTGGCCCGCTCGACGCGCCCCAGGTCGTGGCAGGTGACGCACCGTTCCTGTAGCATGGCTTGGGCGTCGAGGGCTGGCGGCGGGGTTTCCTCGGGGGCTGTGGTGGGAGTGTCCACTTCTTCCGGATCCGTGGTAGGCGTGCTGGTGTCCAGCGGTGGTGTCGTGGGAGTGGCGGTCTCTTCCCGTTGTGTGGGAGGGGCGGCGGTCTCCGGTTCTGCTCTACAGGCGGTGATGAAGGCTCCCGCCAGCAGGACCAGGAACGCCATTGTGAATACAAAAGCTATGCGCTTGTTCATTATGATTTCTCCTCACGGTGAGTTGTGGGACAGGCTATATGAACTTTCAGAAAATAATTGGGTTATCGCCTCCGGCCTCGCCTGGGGCTCGAAGCCCCAGGCTGAGCGGCGGAAGGGCGCTGCAAGCGCCCTGAAAGTTGTCTGGAAGGCTCAATTTCTGTAACCCAAATAATTTCTTAAACTTCATAATAGTTCATTCCGAGTACACAACACGCACTACGCCCCCAGATCAGGCAGTAGCAGTGAGCGCGGCCATCAGTTCGCGGCAATACGCTGGAATATCGGGCACCACCCGCCCCCAGACCACGTTGCCCTGGCGGAAGGCCGGCTCGTCCACCCATATCGCTCCCGCGTTGACCAAGTCGTCCTTGATGCCCAAGGAACCGGTGGCCTTCATCCCGCGCACAATGCCCGCCGAGATGAGCACCAATCCGGCATGACAGATGGAACCCACGACCTTGCCCTGCTCGTACATGCCGCGCACCAGGGAAGTAACCCCCTCGTAACGACGCAACTTGTCCGGTGCCCAGCCACCGGGGACGAGCACCGCATCGAAGTCGTCGGGACTCACGTCATCGGCAGCCACGTCCGCCGTGGCCGGCAGGCCTCCGGATTTGCTCATGTAAGTCTCGCCCGCTTTGAGGCCCACCACGGTGACCTCGGCCCCCTCTTCTTGCATGCGCATCAGCGGCACCCAGAACTCCAGGTCCTCGTAAGCGGGACCAACTAAAACTGCGATTCGTTTTCCCTTGAGTTTCACAGCATCCTCCTTAACTTTCTCGACGCGATTGATAAGGTCAACGGATAGTCAACAGATGAAAGCGGATTGAGCGGATAATTTGGCTCATCTCCGGCAGGACGGACAATAGCTCACCTCGACGGGAAGGGCCTGGGGCTGTTCTCCCTGGCCTACGTAACCCACCGCCCCACAGCGACAGGCATACCAGCCCTCTTGTACGTCCTCGAAAGGCAGGCGCGGCTTCATCAGGTCAATGACCTCGACTCCGCTTTTCCAGCGGGCGTTGGTGATCAAGCGTTGGCAGCCCGCCGCCTGCAAGCGGTCAAAGTACTCGCCGAAGTGACGGCAGTGGCGCATCAGCAACACAGCCACAGTCACCTCTGGCGGCGGAGCAATGTCCAGAGCATTGGCGCAGATAACTTGCAGGTTGCGCGGCAGATCGAAGCCGATGACGCCCAGGGCCGCCCCCACGACAACGGGATTGACTTCCACGGCGTACACACGGCGCACTCGCTCGGCCATCATCAACGCCAGTCGCAGGTCGCCGGCGCCCAAGTCCAATACTATATCATCCTTTTTAAGATTTTGCAAAACCGAGGAGTAAATTTCATCGTCGTAGGGACTGAACCAACCCTCCCACGCGGACAATCCATGACGGGCCGCGAAGGAGTCAAAACCCTTCCTAAACTGCACCCGATTCTCCTCGGTGCAGGCCGCCAGACGGCGGATCACCTCTTTCATTTCACAACCATCATGACCACCAGCTACAACATGGGCTCTGGCTACCGGACAGTCTTGACCAAGGTATCGCTGCGCAGGGCACAGGGGAGCAGCCTCATGGTCGAGAGAAAGTATCCCGAGCGGAG
>JACIWR010000416.1 GCA_014360845.1 Anaerolineae bacterium | reverse complement strand
TTCTTGCTGGAGAGAGAGGCAGGACCCAATACTACGCAAAGATTGCACAAAACGGATAAAGCTCTGCCACAACTATCCATGGAGTGGCAGGTCATAGACATGACCACCCAGGCACTGCTCCTTCGGCGGCATTTTTCCTCATCGGAACTGACGGCCCTGATCGAGCGGCGTCTGCAGTTGCGTGATGTCCGCCTTTCCCCGGAAGAGCAGCTTGCTTGGCACGATCTGGTGGAGGCCTTCTGGGCCACCGGTTATCTGGCAGATGCGGGGAAAGAATTTGTTAAGCTGTTTAGTGCGTTGCAGGAACTGGAACGAAACCATATGCTGCCTTCGCAGCGGCTCTTGGCTGAACTGGCGTGGCGGATGGCGATCCAATCCCATTGCCTCACCGGGTACGGGCGCTGGGAGGCGCCGGCCGGTTCCACGGATCGGGGGCATTACGACCTTCCCCCCGATTCCGGCCGTGAAGCGATGGCAAGACTCTGGACTGCCTGGTTCCACGGCTGCAGGAACGACGTGAAGGAAGTAGCACGGCAGGCCCGCAAGGCTAATCCTCCCGGGTCCGAACTCTATGTTGCGGCCCTTGAGGCTGAATGGCTAATTACAAATATCGATATCGAGACCCGCTTGGCCGATGATGACGATCTTCACCGCCGCCAGGAGTTTCGTGATGCCATGGAGCGCGATGATACGTACAAGCTAATCAACAGTACTGTTACTTCTCTGCTCGACGTAAACCTGGAACCCAAGAAGGAAGGGACAATTTACCTCGGTGGCCGGGGCGCCGAGTCCCCGCGTTGCGAAGCGATCCTGGGGGAACGGGTTGCGCTCCGGCGCTGGTACTTGGCCTCTTGGCACAAGGTTGTTGGTTACAATGTGCGGACCATGCTTTCCCTAGCGCATACCATGAGCCTGGAAGGCGACAAGGTTGTGCAACCGATTCTCGATGCGGTCAGGAGTCTTCCCTGGGGCATCCCATACGTGGGTAAGAGCATGAAACTACTTGAGTCCCTGCTACCCCAGGTAGAACCCCATATTACGGCCGATGACTTGGCTCCGGTTCTAGGAGCGATAGCCCGGAGCCCAAGAAGGATCGGCAACATCCGTCACCCCGGGCTCAAGATCCTCGGAGACGCGGTAGCACCGGAAATGATCCCACTTCTGGTCGAGTGGACCCTTCGGGAACTGCAGGATCCCAACGCCACGCCATGGCCAGGAACCTTCGAAGTCTGGCCTGAACTCATGGAGCACATGGACTTGTCGGCCGAACTATGGCAACGGCTCACGCCCCTGCTGAACCACGCACTAGAGTGCATGTTTCTCGGAGATGCCAACATGAAGATAGTACGGGAAGCAATTGCCCGGGCGCCATGGTCTATAGCCAGCCCCTTGGTAAGGCGTATCGCCGACCTGCTTTGTTGTGCTGACAGCGACCCGTGCAAGGTGGGTGCCGCCAAGGAGGCGGTGATTGCCGGGCTCTTGAGCCGACGACACAATGACTGGTACGGAAGCGAAGAGCATCGGATTATTTTGGAGGTTCTCAGGCATCTGGTCGCAACGGGGAGGGATCCTAACGACCGGATTTGGTTTGATCTCGTAGATCGGCCGTACCCGCCTGAAGGGCATGAGCTGGTTGCCGAAAGGTGGCTTGAGATTCTGGAGTTCATACGAAGCAGAGCGATGGCTCGGGAGAAAACGCGTGATCTCTCCTTTGGGGACACGCCGGCGTACCTAAAGGTTCCGAGCGGCGCCATCAGTGACGAAATGGCGTTGCGTGCCTGTCGGGCGTTAGATGATCTATGGGCAGCCGAAAACGCGACCTTAGAAGAGATTTGGCAGGGAACGAGTCTGGCGGGTTATCTTTTTGCCGCTTCCGTAGGGGCAGGACGCCAAGCGTTGGCACGATCTCTCTTGTCGGCAATGGGGTCCAACCGTACCGCTATCGGATTCCTTGGAATTTCCCGGCAGAACTGTGCCCCTCTCGCCTGGAGAGTAGCAGCTTTACACTCCGCCCATTTTCCTACCGGTTTTCTTACGGAATTAGTGCGCCTTCTGGAGCTGGTCGAACTGCCTTTAGATTATGCGTGGACACAGGCGCGTCTGGCCATGGAGGTCTTGCTGCGGTCTGAGAGTTCTGAGGAGAAGCAGCACGCACAATCCATTCTTTTGAGGGTGCGGGCCCGTACTGCCGAACATCCACGCTCTGGGGCCACGTCCCTTGTCATGAGCGTTGGCCGTATGCTGGAGGAGCCACAGTGGCCTCCGGCACTAACGGCCATACTGGAGTTGTTCATTGCGTGGACCGAAGACGCGGCATATGTCCCCGACCCGGAGCTACGGGAATCAGTCGCCAAGATCTGCGGCAGGTTGCTTAGGCGATTTGAAGGGCCAAATAAAGACCGCTTAACTAAGACCATGGATCGTCTACGCAAGGATGTACGGATGCGCGTTCGCAAAGCAGCGGAAGACGTAGAAACATAGATAACCAAAGACCCTAGACAGGGTTGTGTGTTGCTGCACCAAGTCTCGCCGTATTCTCAAAGACGAACCACGGAGTGGCAAATATCACAGTCCGGTGACACAATAGCTCGTGACCCTAGAAAGGAGGAGTCAGGGTGCCCCGCAAGAGAGCAGCGTTCTCCCTGTTGCTGGCGGCCGTATTCGCACTCGCCCTGTTCGCCCTTCTGCCCGGCGGCGCGGCCGCCCAGGACATCTCCATCTACGTGGATGGGGCAAAACTCGGCCTCGATCAGCCGCCGGTGTTGGAGAGCGGTCGCACCCTGGTGCCTCTGCGGGCCATTTTCGAGGCCCTGGGGGCGGAGGTGACCTGGGACGGTGCAACCCAGACGGTCACCGCCCGCAGGGGAGAGACAACCGTGCGGCTTACAATCGGGAGCCGCACCGCCTACCGCAACGGCAAGGCCGTGACCTTAGACGTCCCGGCCAAGGTCGTGGGAGGCCGCACCGTGGTGCCCTTGCGCTTCGTTTCCGAGGCCCTGGGCGCGGCGGTGAACTGGAATGCAAACACGCGCACAGTGACCGTGACCTCCTCCGGGAGCGTGCCTTCCGCTGGTGCCTTCCTTGAGGTCCACTTCCTCGACGTGGGTCAGGCGGACAGCATCCTGGTCCGCCTTCCCGACGGCAGGGCCCTGCTCATTGACGCTGGCAACAACGCCGACGGGCCCGTGGTGGTCTCTTACCTCAAGGCCCAGGGGATAAAACGCCTGGAATGGGTGGTCGCTACCCACCCCCACGAGGACCACGTGGGCGGCCTGGACGCGGTCCTGGACGCCTTTGAAGTGGGGAAAGTCTACGCGCCGAGGGCCACGACCAACACCAGGGCGTACGAGGACTTCCTTCTCGCCGTCCAGCGCAAGGGCCTGAA
>JACIWR010000415.1 GCA_014360845.1 Anaerolineae bacterium | reverse complement strand
GTTCATCAATCGGCTACTGGCCCTGTTCAAATTGCCGCCGTCATTACAGTACAGTTAACCTTTGCCCAATTGAGAGACAAATAGTATAATTGCACAGCGCCAGTTCTTGTACACCACCATAAACGCGAAAGGACAGCGACTGTGCTCAAGACCACCCACTACGGCAACGTCACCCGCTTCGATTTAGCCCGCACACTGCTGGGACGCGGGCGCTACTGGACCACCGCCTACCTTGTAGACGGGCTACTCATAGATAGCGGTTGCGCTTTCACCGCTCCAGAACTGCTGCGGGCCTTACAAGACACCTCCCTCACCGGCATCGTCAACACCCACAGCCATGAAGACCACATTGGAGCCAACGGCCCCCTGCAACGCCAGCGTGACGGATTGGAGGTGCTGGCCCATCCGTTGGCCCTGCCCGTCCTGGCCGACCCCCGCCGCGCCCAACCGCTGCACCCTTACCGACGCCTCATGTGGGGCTGGCCGGAACCCTCACAAGGAAAGCCCCTCACCGACGGCGAGGTGCTCGAGACCAGGCACTACCGCCTGCAGGTGCTCTACACCCCGGGCCACAGCCCCGACCACATCTGCCTGTACGAGCCCGACCAGGGCTGGCTTTTCACCGGCGACCTCTTCGTCGGCGGGCGAGACCGTGCCCTGCGCGCCGGGTATGACATCTGGAGCATTATCGCTTCGCTGAAACGGATCGCCTCGCTCCCGGCCAGTATGCTCTTCCCCGGCAGTGCCCGCGTGCGCGATAACCCGGCCACAGAGCTGTCGGCCAAGATCACTTACCTGGAAGAGCTGGGCGAGCGCGTGCTGGAACTGCATCAACAAGGGCTGAGCGTGCAAGAAATCGTCCGCGCCCTGTGCGGCGGCCCCATGCTCATCGAATTCATCACCCTGGGGCACTTCTCCCGCCGCCGATTGATTCTGTCTTACCTGGGTATGAACCAGTAGTCGGGTTAGCAATCCGACCCACTAATGCACATCGTCCGGGCGTACTTCCTGACCGGTCTGGGCAGAAATGAGAGCAGCCAGCGCAAACTGTAACACGGCCTTGCCGGTCGCACCGTCGAGCACGGGCTGTCCGCCGTTCCGTAACACACTGATCAAATGCCGGGTGCAGTCCACAAAACTCTCATGCCACTCCACCCGCTCTACGGGAATGGCCCTGGTCACCCCGTTGCGAAATACCATCAGCTCCGGCAAATCCACGGTGCGGGCCGTGCAGCGATTGACAAAAATAATGCCTCGCTCGCCAATGACTTCTACGCGATTGTCATCAGCGTAATAGCGCGACTCTATACGCATCTGAGGCGTGTGTGCAAAATCCAGCACGCCGTAGCGCCGCGGCGCTTTGAACTGGAACATAATGGTCGCCGGCGCATCAACGTATTTGGTGGGCACCACCGGCGAGCGGTCAATCCAGGCATACACCCGCTCCACCTCACCCATCAGATAACGAGCCAGGGAGAACAAATGGTAGCCGTGGTCGAACACAAGAGGACCACCACCGCACCGCTGCTCATCAAAACGCCATAACCAGGCGCTGAGAGGCACTTTCCAGGCAGTATCCCGAGTGCCGGTATTGACGTGCAGGCGAATCATCTGCGGCTCACCAATCTCACCGGCCTCGATCATCTGCCTGGCCCGCACGTAGGGCGGATAGAAGACGAAGTTCTCATACACCCGCAACACCACCCCGGCCTGCTCCGCTGCCGCCATCATGCTCTCGGCCTCGGAGACGGTGCGGGCCATCGGCTTCTGCACCGAAACGTGTTTGCCCGCCCGACAGGCGGCGATAGCCATCTCAGCATGTAAATGATGAGGCACCAGCAGCTCGACCAAATCCACCTCGGGATCAGCAAGGAGCGCGCGATAGTCGGTGTACACCTTATCCACGCCCCAGGCTTTCGCCTTGGCCCGCGCCCGCCCGCGTCGAGAATCACACACAGCCACCAGGCGGGCCTCTTCGCACCCACGATAGCCCAACTCGTGCAGATCAGAAATACGGCCACAGCCCACAATCGCCACTCGGATAGGAATCATGTCTCTTCTCCAGCTTGTAACAAGATACCTTCTGGCGCAGGAGGAGCTTCTCCCAAGCCGGCGTTGTCCCGCAGTTGCACTGCGGGACCAGTTCGCGGAGTCCAACTCCGCGAGATCAGCGAGTGTCGAGGGCTTCTTCCAAGCCCCTCACGAAGTGAGGGTTGGTGACAGCTTGCCCATGCTGTGCAGCGGTGATGGCTCCCCCGACTTCGTCGGGGGCTTCTCCCAAGCCCCTCACGCAGTGCGCCGCCGCGTTGACAGCAGATTCGCAACCCGCCCTACGGAGCCTCGCATCCCAGCGGGACCGACGATACATCAAATCACAGGAGGTCACTAATGAACAAACACCCCACCACACACCACCTGGCCACCCGAGCCGTTCACGCCGGCATGAAAGTGCCCCACCCCGATTTTCTCCCCACAGCCACTCCCCTCTACCACTCGGTCACCTACCACTACGAGCACATGGAAGACCTGGACGCCGTTTTCGCCGGCACTCGCCAGGGCTACGTCTACACCCGCCACGGCAACCCCACCGTCGCCGCTTTTGAGGAAGCCGTAGCCACTTTGGAAGAGGGCGAAGCAGCCATCGCTTTCGCCTCTGGTATGGCTGCCATCCATGCCGCCCTGCTGGCCAGCGGAGCCCATGCCGGTACGGCGCTGGTCGCGGCGCAGGACATTTACGGCGCTACCTACGTCCTCATGGACAAGCTGCTGCGCTCCCAAAGGGTCACTGTGCGCTTCGTGGACGTGACCGATTTGGAGGCGGTGAGAACGGCCTGCGCCGAGCTCCAACCCGTGGCCCTGGTGGTGGAAACCATCTCCAACCCCCTGCTGAAGATAGCCGACCTGCCGGCCCTGGCAGAGATAGCCCACCAGCACGGGGCGGCCCTGTTAGTGGACAACACCTTTGCCACCCCCTGCCTGCTCCAACCCCTGCGCCTGGGAGCCGACATGGTCATCCACAGCGCCACCAAATACCTGGGCGGGCACGGTGACGTCTTGGGCGGAGTGGTGGTCAGCTCGGCCAGGCGACGGTCCGACCTGTTCGAAATAATCAAGATGACCGGCGGCAATCTGGGTCCCCCAGAAGCCTGGCTACTGCTGCGAGGACTGCGCACTCTGCCCCTGCGCATGCGTCAACACTGCGAGAACGCCTTGACCGTGGCCCGCTGGCTTCAGGAGCACCCACGGGTGAGCCGCGTCCTTTATCCGGGCTTAGCCTGCTTTCGACAGTTGAGTTCGGTTCAAGGCAATAGAAAACCTATCCCTGAACCGGTGATATTTTTCACATTAACAATCGAGCCACCGGCCAGGGCCAATAGGGCGAGTGTGA
>JACIWR010000414.1 GCA_014360845.1 Anaerolineae bacterium | reverse complement strand
GTAGGACAACTGCGAGCGGTCCACGGCGGGTAGGCGGCTCTGGGGGCTTCCCCACCCGGTGATGGTGCTCTAGAGATGCTCGAAACCGAGAGAACTACCGGTGTATCCGCCGCCAACCCGCCCTACTGGCACAAGGCGAAATTCTTTTCACAAGGAAGGAGAATAACTTCTCACCGTGTCCAAAATAGCTATTACCGGAAAAGGAGGGGTCGGCAAAACCACGCTGGCCGCCCTCCTGGCTTACATCTATACACAACGCGGCCAAAAAGTACTGGCCATAGACGCGGACCCGGCGGCTAACTTGTGGACTGCCCTGGGAGTGCCCGCCGACAGAGCGCAGAGCATCGTGCCCATCGCCGAGATGGAAGACCTGATCTATGAACGCACCGGGGCCAAACCGGGTCAGATCGGGGGTATGTTCAAGATGAACCCTCGCGTGGACGACATCCCCGAACGCTTTGGCATCACCCATAGGGGCATTCGCCTGCTGGTGATGGGCACCCTGAAAAGCGGTGGCACGGGCTGTCTCTGCCCGGAGAACGCTCTGCTGCGCAGCCTGGTGACCCATGTGCTCCTGCGCCGCGATGAGGTGCTCATCATGGATATGGAAGCCGGTATCGAACACCTGGGCCGTGGCACCGCGCGGGCCGTGGACGCTTTTGTCATCGTGGTCGAGCCGGGGCGACGCAGCCTGCAAACGGCGCGGGCCATCCGCAGCCTGGCAGCGGACATCGGCATCCGGCGAGTTTTCGTCGTGGGTAACAAAATACGTAACGCCGATGACCGCGCTTTCATCGCCGAGAACCTGGCCGATTTTCCCATAGCCGGTTTTCTCTCCCACAGTCCGCAGGCCATCGAAGCGGACCGGACAGGCACAGCCGTGTACGATCTCGATCCAGAACTGGTGCGCGAGGCGGAGATTATCGCCGACGCGCTACAAACTGAGAGCCCTGAGGAATCCGCGTGAAGACCGGGGGCAAAGCCTTGCCCCCTTGAGGGTTTTCACGTTAGATAAATTGCCGGGGGGATTAAGTCACATCGTAGCTGTTCAGCCCGATTGAAATCGCTCTCCCTGGGCGCTTCGCGCCGGGTGTTGGTCTGCGCCGACCCTTCCCTTTTGCGCGACAATGGCATTGTCGGCGAAGGCTCACCGTGGGCCAGAGGCCCCAAGGAGTGGTTGTCAATCACCGCTGCACAGTTACGCCACATCGTCGCAGACATTACTCAAGAGGGAGGCACGAGATGACACAACGCGCCAAAACAGGCATCACCGGCCTTGATGAGATGCTCAATGGCGGATTTTTACCGGGTTCTGCGGTTCTGGTGGAAGGCGCTCCCGGCACAGGCAAAACCACCCTGGGCATCCAGTTTCTGTACAACGGGGCCACATTATATGACGAACCGGGCTTATTGATTTCCTTCGAGGAATTCCCTTACGCCCTGTACCGCGACGCCGAGTCTCACGGCTGGGATTTGCACAAGCTGGAAGATGAGAACAAGCTGCGGGTGATTTTCACCTCGCCCCAGGTCTTCTTATCCAGTTTACAATCGCCCGTCAGCCCGCTGAACCGCACGATTCTGGAGTGGGATGTGCGCCGCATCGTGCTCGACAGCGTCACCCACTTCACCCGCCTCACGCGCAACCCCAAAGAACTGCGCGACATATACACCATGGTGATCAACGGTCTGAAGCGGGAGGGCATCACCAGCGTGCTCACCAGTGAGGGTAAAACCCTTGGCCTGCGCGCTTCGGAGCAAAGCCGACTGGCTTTCGTGGTAGATGCTATTCTGCTCATGCGCTATGTGGAAATCGAAAGCGCCATGCAGCGCGCCATGATCGTGCTGAAGATGCGGGGCAGTGAGCACGCTAAAGAAATCCGTTGCTTCGAAATCCGTCAGGGCGGGATTTTCATCACCGACAAATTCGAGGGGCGAGAGGGCCTGCTGACGGGCAGTCCACGGCGCATTATGATGGACGCTGGGGTACGATAAACGCCCTGATCCTCCTGATCTCGCGGAGTTCAACTCCGCGAGATCAGAGAGCACAACTTCGCGAGATCAGAGAGCACAACTCCGTGAGATTGGGGGGCAGGGGAGCCCTCAGACCCTGCCAATTCGCGTTTGACAAATATCTTGTTCTGGGTATAATGACGCTATCGCTAAATTGAGGAGGTGAATGGGATGCGCTGCAATATCCGTTTTCAAATCAAGGGTGGTACAAGGGTTTCTTTCAAGGGTCGCAGTGCGCCCATTTGCCGTTAGGTTATGTTAACCGCAAGGCCGTGGGAGCACTGATGCCCACGGCCTTTCTTTGTGTCTGGTATACACTATGACTCCCAGACTCCTGTAAGCCGTGGGCTGAGACCCCCACGGCTTTTTCGTTATTCACCGTTTTCGCATGGCCCGAGGAGTCTGTGAGATGGCACAACTGATGCATGAACTGCGCGCTTCTTATGCTTTTGTGGAGCGCAACTTCAATTTAGTGAAACGGTACTGGGGCTGGGAGGTGGTCTGGCTGGTCTATTCCATCGTTAACTCCCTGGCCATTACTTACATTGGCGCGGGCATGGAGACCATCAGCGGGCAGGCGGTAGACACCAGCTATCTGGTGCTCTATTTGCTGGTCGGCACGTTGGTGTGGCATTACCTTTCCATCGTGTTCGATTCTATCAGTGAGATGATCGCCTGGGAGCGTTGGGAAGGGACTATTGAGTACACTTTCATGGCCCCGGTTTCCCGGTTTACCCACATGGTGGGGACCACTCTGTTTTCGCTGGTCTACGGTTTGTTGCATACCGGCGTCATCCTGCTGGTGGTGGCTCTCTTTTTCCGTCTGGACCTGAGCCGGGCTAATCTGGCCGGCAGCGCGGTAGTGTTGATCGCTGGCAGCGTGAGTTTCATCGGGTTGGGAATCGTGGCCTCGGTGCTGCCTTTGCTGTTTCCAGAGCGGGGCGCGCAGATGACCCATGTGGTCCAGGCGCTGGTGCTTCTGGTCTCCGGGGTGTACTATCCCATCTCGGTGTTGCCGGATTGGATGCAAGCCATTGCCAGGCTGTCGCCAGCAACTTACGTGTTGGAAGGTATGCGCAAGGGGGTGCTGGGTGGTGCGCCCACGACGGATTTGCTGCACTACGTTTGGCCGTTGACGTTGATGGGCATCGCTTTCATCCCCATCGGACTGGTCATCTTTCGCGCGGCCGAGCGTTATGCCAAGCGCACCGGCAAGTTAAAGCGCAGTGGATAAAGCGCGGACTCTCATCCCTCTCGGAACCCCCTTCCCTCTCCCAGATTGGGGTAGGGGGAAGGGGGCAGGGACCCCAAATCGGCAGGAGTTGTACATCATGGGAGAAGCAATGAACGCAAGAGATACGATCAAGGCCATCATCTTCGACTTC
>JACIWR010000413.1 GCA_014360845.1 Anaerolineae bacterium | reverse complement strand
CGCCAGGCGACAACAAGCCTCCTATCTCCTGGATAAGCTGGTTGAGCCCTATCGGTCACAATGCTGTGTTCATCGTGCAATGGAAGGGGTACGATCCCAAAGGGTCTGGGATTCAGTGCTATGATGTGCAGGTCAGAGATGGATTTGGTGCCTGGCAAAACTGGCAGACCTGCACGGCGGCCACATCAGCCGAGTTCTCCGGCCAGCCCGGCCACATGTACAGCTTCCGCTGTCGGGCCAGAGACAACAGTGGTAATGTCGAGGTCTGGCCCGCGGGCTTTAATACCTGGACCTACGTCTGGCCATGGATATGGTGGCGAAGATAGTGCCAATCGGCTGTCTTGTTCCTGAAGCAAGAGCGGATAAACTCCAACAAGTACTGACCCTCCGGTGAAAATCTTCGACCGCTAGAGTCTCTCATGACGCCATCAACACCGGAGCAGACAAATCTGTACAAAACAGGCAAGTGGGGAGTCAAGCCATGAACCACAAACGTATCCGCACACTCCTGATTCTCTTGTCCTTTATGTCACTGCAAATCGGGTTAGGAAGGCCCCTCGTTCCTGCCCAGGCCGCTCCTATGCAGCAAGTCACGATTGCCAACTCCTCTACGAATGCTTATGGCTTCAGTGCATTTATGCTACAAGAAGAATCTGATGAGCCAGCGATTACGATTACCGATACACCACTAAACGCCTTCACCAGCGAACCGGGAGAACCCTCGGCGGAGCAGAGCTACACCGTCTCCGGCAGCAATCTGACCGAGGATATCGTGATCACGGCTCCGACCGATTTCGAGATTTCGACCACCAGCGGCAGCGGGTTTGGCCCATCACTGACACTGTCCCAATCCGACGGTGCGGTGCCGGCGACAACGATCTACGTGCGCTTCAACCGCGCCACGGAGGGAACCTCCAGCGGCGATATTGTCCACACCAGCACGGGGGCGACCACTCAGTACGTGGCCGTCAGCGGCGAAGCGATAGAGATCTCACTCCAGACTCTACCGATTCTCGAAGGAGATAGATGGCGATATTTCAAGGGCACAGAGGAACCGGAGACCGGTTGGAACGACATCGGGTTTGACGACTCAAGCTGGTTGATAGGCCCCAGCGGTTTTGGGTACGGTGACGGCGACGACAATACTATTCTAAGCGATATGCAGGGTAACTACCTCAGCGTCTACGCCCGGAAGAAATTCTACGTTGCCGATCCGGGCGAGGTGACCGGGCTCACCTTTTCCATGGACTATGACGACGGCTTTGTAGCCTACCTGAACGGCGTCGAGATAGCCAGCGATAACGTAACCGGCAATCCACCTTCTTTTGACACCACGGCTGATGGCAACCACGAGGCTTCTGGCGGCGACACCAACCCGTCACCCATAGACACTTACAGCGTAGACCCCGGTTTGCTGGTCGCAGGAACAAACGTCCTGGCGGTCCAGGGCCATAACCGAAGCCTTGGTAGCTCTGACTTCTCTCTGATCCCCACGCTGGAAGAAACGGGATCAGCCTTGATAACGGTCAGTTTCCAGGAAGGAGTTAATGGCTACACTGGCACAGTAGATACCTTTATCATGGAAAGTGACCCTGAAACGGCCCGTGGTGATGAAAACTGGGTCGAGTGGGACAATGATGATCCTTACAACAGTGGAAATTCCAACTTTGGCCTCATCCGCTTCGACAACATCTTCGGATCGAGCAGTAACCAAATCCCGCCCGGGGCGACCATCGAGTCAGCCACACTAGCTTATGTGGTCAACAACTCCGGCGATCCTGGTGAACTCAACGAGGTAGCTGTTGACTGGGGCGAGGATGTGACGTACAACAGCTTTGGCACCGACTCCGGTGTGCAGGCCAGTGATTACGGGACGCTGATAGGCACTGCCAACGGTGATAGCGGCACTCAGACAATTGATGTCACAGCCAGTTTGGTTGCCTGGGCCAGCGATCCGGCAGCGAACCGCGGCTGGATATTCCGGCCCACAGATAGCAACGGTGTAGAATTCCGATCCAGCGAGTACGAGATAAGCAGTCAGCGGCCACGGCTTGAGGTCACCTATTCAACGGGCGGCCCCACCAACCAGGCTCCTGACCAACCAACGCTCGTGCAGCCTGCAGACGGCGCGACAGACATTTCCACCTCGCCAACCCTGGAAGTCACGGTGACCGATCCGGACGATGATGCCCTGGATGTCACTTTCTACGGACGCAAAGTCGGCGGAACAAGCCCTGGCGAGGATTTCACCCTGGTCGTTCTCCCGGATACGCAGAATATGGCCACCTCCTACCCAGAGGTTTTCAACTCGATGACGCAGTGGATCGCAGATAATAAAACCGCGCAAAATATTGTCTTTGTCACCCATGTCGGCGATCTCGTCAACATAGCAAGCAGCTCCATTGAGTGGAGCCGCGCTGATGCGGCCTTTGATATTCTGGATGAGGCCAACGTGCCTTACAGTGTCGGCCCTGGCAATCACGATCTGGGTAGTCTGTACAACACCTATTTTGGTCCCGACCGGTTTATCGGGAATGGGCATTACCAGGGGTCCTATGCCACTGGCCAAAACGAGAACAACTACTCCTTCTTCAGCGCCTCAGGGTTGGATTTCATCATTATCAACTTGCAGTACAATTCTACCTCCGAGCACCTGGATTGGGCTGATGCCCTGCTGAAAGCTAACCCCAATCGGCGCGGGATCGTCGTCCAGCATAATATCCTCAACGTTGACAACTCCTGGCAAAACCAGGCTCCCTTCAATGCCCTGAAGGATAACCCCAACTTATTCCTGATGCTGTGTGGGCACATGCACAACAGTTCCGACGGGGCAGCCTACCGGGCGGAACAGGGGGATGATGGCCACACCATCCACATCATGCTGGCTGATTACCAGGACTACCCCAACGGCGGCAACGGCTACATGCGCCTTCTCCGCTTCTCACCAGCAGACGACACGATATACGCGACAACCTACTCGCCCTATGATGGCACATCTATAACCACCTATCCGGACCAGATGGAGATGGCCTATGACATGGCCGGTGGCGCCGCCTTTGAAGTTATTGGAATGGTCAATGATGTGGCCTCTGGGGACAACGCCAGCATAGTTTGGGGCGACTTGGCGAATGACACCGAGTATCAGTGGTACGCCGTGGCCAATGACGGCACTGCCAGTACCACCAGCGCCACGTGGAGCTTCACCACCCTACCGGCGATCCCGAACTATCATCTGACGATGGCGGTGTCCCCACCGGAGGGCGGGACCACCGACCCCATCGTGGGTAGCCATGCCTACCCCGAAGGCACCGTGGTGAACATCACAGCCATCCCAGCCGCCGGTTACGTGTTCGATCACTGGGAAGGTGACGTGGCGGATGCCAACGCAGCCAGCACGA
>JACIWR010000412.1 GCA_014360845.1 Anaerolineae bacterium | reverse complement strand
TTAAACTTTCGGGATGGTTCATCATTCTGGCGGAAATAGGTTTACACTTTTGAAGCCCTGAAAAAATTCTCAAGAGAAAATAGCCCCGCCTTGGGCCCAGATCCAGTGGGTAAATCAGCCCCACTGTTTTCCGTTCGTTTCTTGGCTTGAGCGACTTCTCTGTCAACGAATATCCAACGAATAAACGAATGGACCGCGATGCCGATCATTCGTTTATTCGTTCCACCATTCGTTGACAGTATATCGTCCACGGACTGCCTCTTACACCTTCAAGGGGTACAACGACACCTCATCGCCCAGGTCCAGCCCCAGATCACGCGCGGCGCTGCTGTTGCGCACGGCGATCATCAAGTAGTTCTCACTATCTATCAAGGCCACCGGTTCGCCCACGGCTACCTGTCCAAAAGTCTGCCGCACGCCCGGGATGCGCCGCCCGGCAACTTCGACCACCCAATCGGGAGCCGCCGACAGCCACTCCGCCGGCAAATCGGTGGTGCAATTGCCAAAGCTATCAATCACCTGCACATGAGCTACGATGGAACCATCGGGCTGACGCCGAGGCCGCGACACGGGGAAGGTGACAAGCGTGCCCGGATCAATAACCTCTCCCAGCTCCTCCAAGGGCACACCCGCCGCTAAGTGAGCAGCCGCCGGACCAAAAATATCACGACCGTGGAAAATAGGACTGACGGGGTGGTGCCAGTAACGCTGGTTGATCAGTGAAACGGCTTTCAGGACCGGTTCTCGATCCAGGACATAGCTGAGCACCCCATTATCCGGGGCGACGAAGGTAGCAGAGGGCGTCCTAACCGCCACGGCCCGGCGCTCCGTGCCGACACCGGGATCAACGACGACCAGGTGAATAGTGCCATGGGGGAAGTGAGGATAAGCGGTGAGCAGCGCATAGGCAGCCTTGCGAATATCTTGCGGGGGCACGAGGTGAGTGATGTCAGTAAGCGTAGCCGTCGGCGCGATGCCCAGCATCACCCCCTTCATAGCACCCACGTGCCCGTCCTCCAGACCAAAATCGGTGATGAGTGTGATCACCCCACCCATTCCCTCCTCCTGCAATCGGATCACCGCTGGGCAGCCAATGCGCTCTACTGGGGTCTTGTTCTCGAAGTGCTTTTATTATATTCAAAGTGCCGCAAAGGGCAAGGGGATGTTATGGTCAGTCCGAAACGGCGGGTAGGGCTTAACCGAGTTCAACCCGCCCTACTGTCCCGGGCGGAATCGCTCCGAATAACATTTCGTCGGCCAACTGCGGTTGTGGTATTAGGCGGGGTTGAGGAAAACGCGAGGGAAATGAGAGATCATGTCACCGGGACAGCCAGTCGTCTGGTCAGGTCCTCCTTCAAGCGGCTCAGTCTTCGCTGAAAAGGTGCGGTGGTCAAGGGCGGGGTGGTCATTATCAACGCATCCTCTCCATTGTCTTGATAATAACCCGGACGCAGTCCTACCTGCTCGAAGCCAAAGGCACGATATAGGTTCTGCGCGGCGATGTTCGATACCCGCACCTCCAGCGTGGCGACTATGGCCCCCTTCTCCACGGCTTTATCCAGCAACGCCGCCAGCAACAGCGACCCCAATCCCCGCCGACGCCAATGGGGATGCACGGCCAGAGTACCGATGTGCGCTTCGTCTATAACCAGCCAAAAGCCCCCGTAACCCAAGACCGGCGAACGGGAGGCCGCTTGCCGTCCCAAAGCCCGCCGGATTTGCCCACCTAACCCCGTCGGTGGCCGTTCCCCCTGGGGTAAACGCTGGCGCACCACCAGGTAACAGGCACGTTCGTTGGCGGTCAGCTCCCAGCGGTAAGCTCGCAAAGACCAGGGGGTGGGGAAAGCCATCTTCTCGATGGCCATCACCTCGTCCAGGTCCTCTAAACGCATCGGTTCGACTACATAAGGGAAATGCTCTGTGCTCATCATCCCCCAGCTCTCAGGCAAGAGGCCGGTGCAGGTAAATAGGAGCGAGAGTGACAGGGTCATCGGTCTGGCCGCGATTCAGGCGCGACCAAGCCAGCTCGGCCATGTACCCGGCCCGGCGCAGGGAAGCGGCTGGCGAAGCCACCACGGCCCACCCACTCTCATGCTCCTGGAGGAACTCTCGCTCCGCGGCGGTTATCTCCCCGCAAAACAGCGTCGCCCTTTCAAGACGAGAGGCCAGCTCGGCAATGGTCGTCAGCCCCAGCTCGCCCACTCGTCGCCAGCGCCCCCGCCGACGCACGTACTGCCCGGCGCACACCCGCCCCCGCCCGGCACGGACCACGGCCCAAATAGGACGTCGCTGGTCATAATGCATGTAAGCCAGCACATCCAGGGTTGGCACGCCCAGCAAAGGGATGTCGCGGGCCAAAGCCAGTCCCTTGGCCACGGCCAGACCAATGCGCAGTCCGGTGAAGGAGCCCGGCCCCAAAGAAACGGCTATTCCGCGCAGGGCTTCGGGCGTCACCCGCTGACGGGCCATCATCCGTACCAGGCTGGGCATCAGCTCCACGGTATGATTATTGGCCGATTGCCAACTCTCCTCAGCACGAACCGATGTGCCATCATAGAGAGCCAGGCTGGCGAAACGAGTAGCCGTATCAATAGCCAAGAGCATCTCTTCTCTCCTACACTCTTCCCGGCACATCAAACGCCGAAAGCAAGACGCTTCAAATCCCGTAGAAGCAGCTCATATCGCGGCCCGTCGGCGCGGATCAATATCCCCCGCTTGTTCACATCCAGATGGCGGAGGGTTATCCACAGTCGTTCCCTGGGCAAGGCCGATTCTATCCGCTCCGCCCACTCGATGGCACAGACCCCCTCGCCGTAGAGATACTCCTCCAGACCAAAATCCAGAGCCTCCTGCACCCCAGAGACGCGATATAAGTCTATATGGTAAAACGTCAACCCGTCCCGCGCGTCGCGGTACTCATTTATCAGCGTAAAAGTAGGGCTGGTTATCGGTCCCTCGATCGCCAGACCCCGCCCAAGCCCCTGCACAAAACACGTCTTGCCCGTTCCCAAATCACCCACCAGGCAGAGCACGTCACCGGGGCCGACCAGGGTACCTAACCTGGCGCCGATGCGTCGCGTCTGCGTCGGACTATGGCTGACGAAATCCAGCGTGAGATCGTTCAGAATGGGAGACATCACCCCTGCCCCTGAATATCCACTGCCATCGTATCCATGCGGTTCCATTATACAACTGTTGGCGGTTATAGACAAGCGAGGATAGGTTTCGGGGTATCTTCCCAAAATGTAGGGGCGAACCCTTGCGGTCGCCCAGGCGGGCAGGTGCAAGACCTGCCCCTACCCCAAATTATTGAGAAGATACGTTTCGGGTGTGCGTCGGTTTTGGGGCGAGTTTGCGCCCTGTAGGGGCGCAACGTGCTGCGCCCTATACAACACATCCCT
>JACIWR010000411.1 GCA_014360845.1 Anaerolineae bacterium | reverse complement strand
CTTTGGAACCGGATTCCACTACTCGCTCTAGCAGGCTCCTCCGGCGCTAAATCTCCCAAGGTAGAACGACGACAAACCAACTCGATAGGCAACTCCACCCGCAGCGGCTCGGCGGGGGGATGCTCAATGGACTGCAAAAGCACCTCCACTCCCTTCACCCCCGATTCGAAAAACGGCTGGCGCACGGTGGTCAAACCTAAATAGCGGCTTACCTCGATGTCATCATAACCCACCAGGGCCACATCTTGAGGCACTCGCAAACCCCGCTCTCGAATGGCCTCCAGAGCCCCGATGGCCTGAGTATCACTGGCGGCAAAAATGGCCGTGGGCCGTTCATCCAAATCCAACAACTGCTGGGTCATGTCATGGGCCTGTTTCTCACCGTGTTCGGCCCAGCGGTGATATTCCGGCCTGAAAGGTATCCCGGCCTCCTCCAACGCTTGCCGGTAGCCTTGATAGCGATGCAGGCTGGAAGTAAAACGAAAGGGGCTTTCCAGGGGGTCACTGATGTAGGCAATGCGGGTGTGGCCCAGTTCTATGAGATGTTTGGTGGCCAGGTAGCCCCCTTTTACATCGTCAATCACCACGTGGCTCAAGGCGGGATGATAAGCATCAATCAGAACTACAGGCATATCAGCCTGGCGGAAACGGTCCACATCTTCGTCAGTCGGGGGCAAAGCGATGAGCAGCAGACCGTCGAAGCGCTGACTGATGGGCAATTGGCGGAAACAGGCATCCCGCTTGTCGGTGGTCTCTACGTTGTACAGGACGAGATCGTATTCACTTTCGGCGAGAGTGGCTTCTACACCTCGCAGCCGGGCGACAAAGGCCGGTCTTGTAAAGAAGGGGGTTATGACGCCAATGGTGAACGTTCTGCGCAGAGAAAGGCGTTGGGCAATGGGGCTGGGGTGGTAGTTTAGCTCCGCAATGGCGGCCAGGACCTTTTGCCGCGTGGGTTCACTCACCTGGGGACTGTTGTTAAGCACACGGGAGACAGTGCCGATGCCTACACCGGCCCGTTCGGCCACGTCGTAGATGGTTACAGCCACGGCCTCTCTCCCTGCACTCCAAAAGTATCTTCCTCAAAACAAATCGCGGGTATTGGTCTACCGCGCCCTGGACGTACTGCAAGCCAGATTGAACTCGATTTAGCCGGTCAACCCAGTGAGCCGGGGGGCCCTCTCAGCAATGAGCTGGCTTTCTCGATCGAGGAAGAGAGCCCTGCCGCCGCCCCGGACGGCATGTAGCGCAGGCTTTCCAGCCTGCGCGGACGGGCTACCGCTTCGGACTGGAAGCGCTTCCGGAGGTGGAAGCGCTTCCAGTATACCACAGCTCTATCCCGCTGTCAAGGGTGTGGGGAAAATTTTAAGGTTAAGCGCACCGACCGGTCAGGCCCATCCCGCTATGTCCACGTACTCTTGCTTGACGATTTCAGCGCGGTCTACCTGCAGCAGGCCAAGCAACTCGCCGATGAGTTCCGCTTTGCGCTCGGCGTCCGCTTTGGACCAGGTACGGCTTTTGATCTCCAAAATGGACTCGCCATCGCCAGTCTGGGATAGCCGGTCCAGGTTGACGGCGAAGTCAGTGTCTTTGTACCGGATGCGATAGCGCCGCCGATGTTTGACCACTTCTTTCACCGCTGCAGGTTGGAAATACTCGCGGTAAAACCGCAGGCTGCGGTCAGCCATGGCGCTGAAGCGAGAGCGGGAGAGCATGATGGAATTATCGTATTCGCGCTCGTGGGTAGGCCCGGTGAGGGTCAGGGTGTAAATGGCGTGGGGCACCTCCCCTTCCTGCATGACCTCATCTTCGCGGTAGCGAATGCGCCCCATCTGGGGATCCTCGAAGAGGAAGTAGGTATCATATTGATCGCGCACGGTGTGGCGCTGGATGGTCACCTCGGGGTGGGAGACGAGCCGCTGTTCTACCTCATCCAGGTCATGGACCCGCACTTTGACCTGCACCTCGAAGGTTTCACGCCACTCCAGACCGCCGATGGCCACCAGTTTGTCCAACAGGTTGCGCTCCCGCGCGCTCAGGAAGGCGGCGATGCGGGTAGCGACGCGCTGGGCCTCGCTCATGAGCGCGGTCTCATCTACGGTGAGCAGTTGGCGGTCGTGCATCAGCAGGCGGCCATTGACCATCACATGGCGCACGTCGTGGCTCTTGGCCGCATAGACGAGCTGGGAGTACACGTTCCCCGCCGAGAGGTTGAAGCGCGGTGCGTTGTGTAGTTCCCGCAGGTCAACTACGGCAATGTCCGCCCGCTTGCCCACTTCCAGGGAGCCGGTGAGGTGGGCGATGTGCAAGGCCCGCGCTCCCTCGATGGTGGCCAGGGCCACCGCTGCCTCGGCAGGCATGACCACCGGATCGCCGGTCACTCCTTTGGGCAGAAGCGCCGCCAGACGCATCTCCTCGAACATGTCCTGATCGTTGTTGCTGGCCGGACCATCGGTGCCCAGTCCGACGTGCACACCAGCCGCCATCATGCCGGCCACGTTCGCCACCCCGCTGCCCAGTTTGAGGTTGCTGGTGGGGTTGTGCGCCACCCCTACCCCATGGCGGGCCAGGAGGGCCATCTCGGACTCGTCAATGTGCACGCAGTGCGCGGCTACAGTCTGCGCGGCAAATACCCCTTCGTCCGCCGCGTACTCAACGGGCGTGCGCTTGTGCCCCTGCAGCGAGTTCTCCACCTCGTCAGCCGTCTCCGAGAGGTGAATGAGCAGCGGCACTCCGTATGCCTGGGCCAGATGCGTGGCCTCGCGCAGGATCTCCGGGGTACACATGTAAGTGGAATGGGGCGCAGGGGCGGCGATGATGAGTTCGTGACCCTGCCAGTTGGCGAGGAAGTCTTGACAATAGGCCAGGCTCTCGTCGTAGCTGGCCGCGTCCGGGGTGGGTACTTTCATGATGGTCTCCCCGCAAATGGCCCGCATCCCGACCTCGGCAGCGGCGCGGGCCACCTCGTCCTCGAAGTAGTACATGTCGGCAAAACAGGTCACGCCGGAGCGAATCATCTCCGCGCAGGAGAGTAAGGTGCCCAGGCGACAGAATTCCTCGTTGACGAATTCTTTCTCCACGGGCAACATGTATCCATGCAGCCACACGTCCAGCCGCAGATCGTCGGCCAGGCCCCGCAGCAGGCTCATCGGTACGTGGGTGTGGGCGTTGATCAGGCCAGGCATGATCACGCAACCGCTGCAATCCAGCACCTTAGTGGCCTGGTAGTCCGCTGTGACCTCGTTGGTTCCTCCCACGGCGACAATATCACTGCCCCGCACAGCAACGGCACCGTCCTGAATCACCGTCCGCTCGTCGTCCATGGTGAGCACAATCCCGTTGCGCAGAATCCAATCCACTTTTTGCATCGTATATCCTCCTCTCAGGTGACCGTCACCTGCGAGGTG
>JACIWR010000410.1 GCA_014360845.1 Anaerolineae bacterium | reverse complement strand
CCGGCTGGGCATGGCTCAGGTCTCCCTTACTTTTGACAACAGCGACGGCTGGTTACCCATAGAGTTCACCGAGGTGACCATAGGCCGCCGCGCTTATCGTTCCGGCGAGAACGAGTATCTGCTCAACGGGAACCGGGTACGTTTGCGGGACATCATGGAGCTCCTGGGGCGCAGCGGTCTCAGCCGCCGTTCTTACACGGTCATCGGGCAGGGGCTTATTGACGCGGCCCTCTCCTTGCGTCCCAGCGAGCGGCGAGTGCTTTTCGAGGAGGCGGCAGGGATCAGCATCTATCAGGCGAAGCGGGAGGACGCCTTAGCGCGCCTGGAGGAGACCCGTCAGAATCTGCTGCGGGTGCAGGACATCATCGCCGAGGTGACCCCGCGCCTGACGCGCTTGCAGCGCCAGGCCGAGCGAGCCCAGGAGTATGCCGACGTGCAGCGCCGACTGGAGTCGGTCCTGCGTACCTGGTATGGCTATCAATGGACGCGCGGCCAGCGCTCTCTGCGGGAGGCGAAGACCCGGGCGCAACAGCAGGAGCAACTGCTCAACGAGCGGCGCGGGGAAGTTATCGAACTCGAACAGCACATCGTCGACCTGCGCACTCGCCAGGGGGAGCTCCGCCGCCAACTGAGCGCCTGGCGTCGGCAGAGTAGCGCCTTGCACGCCGAAGCGGAGAAAGTGCAGCGGGAATTGGCCGTACACGAGGAGCGGCGGCGACTTCTCCAATCGCGTCGTGAGGAGATTGCCGCCGAGATACCGCCCCTCGAGGCCAGCCTCAGCGCGCAACGGGAGCGCGTTTCCGCCGCCGAGGCGGTGCTGCGCGATCTGGAAGCCCAGCTTGAGGAGCAGAAAACCCAGGTTCAGCAGGCACAAGCTCAGGTGGAGGCCCGTGAACATGAGCGCCAGCAGACCCTCGCCGCTTTGACCTCTGCTCAGGACCGGGCTTTCGATCTGGCCACCCAGATTGCCGACCACCACAACCGGCTGGTGCAACTCGACGAGCGGCGTGCTCAGTTGCAACGTGAGCGCGAAAAACATCAACAGGAACTGGAGGAGCTGTCGGCCCGGCTGCGACAACTGGAGGCTCAGCTATCGGCAGCCCAGCGCTCACTGAAGAAAATTCAGGACGAGCTGGCGGAGCTGACGGGCAGACGCGACGAGTATGAGAAGCGCATCGTTGCCGCTCGGGAAGAGCAGGCCCGGCTCCGCGCCCGTCTGGCCGAAGTCCAGCAGGAACGCAGTCGGCTGCAGGCCCGGCGCGACTTGTTGACTCGTCTGCGGGAGGAGGGCGAGGGGTACAACGCTGGCGCGCAGACCGTGTTGCGGCTGAAGAAAGAGGGCCGCTTGCGGGGCGTGGTCGGCGTGGTGGCCAGCCTGGTGCAGGTCCCCGCCGATTTGGAGTTGGCCCTGGAGGTGGCCCTGGGATCGCATCTGCACGACTTGGTGGTGGAGACCTGGGCCGACGCCGAAGCAGCCATTGACCTGCTCAAACGCACTCGGGGCGGGCGGGCGACCTTTCTGCCGCTGGACACTCTGCGCCCGCCGCCTTCCACATCTTTGCCGGAGGTGCCGGGTATCATTGGCCTGGCCAGTGAGCTGGTGACTTTCGAAGATCGCTTGCGCCCCGCTTTCCAGCTTTTGCTGGGACGCACCATCGTTGTGCGTGACCTCTCCACCGCGCACCGGGTGCTGAAGCAACTGCGCGGCGGTTTTCAGATTGTCACCGTGGAAGGCGAGATCGTGCGCAGCAGTGGCGCTGTGACCGGCGGACACTCCAAAGCGCGGGTGTCGGGTATCCTGGCGCGCGAGCGGGAATGGCGGGAGCTTCCGGCCCAGTTGGAAGCGGTTGCCCGGAGAGAAGAAGAGATGAACAACCAACTGGCCCGGCTCATGGCCGATGAAGACCAGTATGCGGAACAACTGGCGACTGTGACGGCCCAGATTGAGACTCTGACCCGCCAACGGGGGGACCAGAGCGAGGTTGAGCGCGAGCTCAAGCGCCAGATGGAGCGGGTGGCGCAGGATCAGACCTGGCGTCAGGGCATTGTTGAACAGGTCGCCGGGGAACTGGCGTCCCTTGCTGACAAGGAAAAGCGCCTGCGCGATGAGTTGGTGAGTTTAGAGACCGGAGAAGCGGAGGTGCGCGCTCGCGTGGCGCAGTTGCGGGCTGATTTGGAAGCGCTGCGCCCGGATGAGTGGAATGCGGAACTGGCTCAGCGGCGGGCGGAGGTAGTCGTCACCGAACAGCGCCTGTCTAGTCAGCAGGCCATTCTGCGCGAACATCAAGATAACCTGGCCCGGCTTCAGGGGCAAATCGAAGCCAGGCGCGAACGAGTAGCCCAGCTCGTGGCCGAGGGCGAGGAGCTGGACCACCACATCGGGCAATTGCGGGAGAAGCACGAGGCCCTGCTGGCCCAGGTCCGTTCGCTTTCCGCCACCATTGAGCCAACTGAGGAAGAGCTGGACGAGCTGGAGAAAGCCGAAGCCGCCGCTGAGGGGGAGGTATCTCGTCGTCGGGCCCTCTTGCGCGACTACGAGAGCCGGTACAGCCAGGCACTGCTGGAGGTAGGTCGCCGCGAAGATGAGCTGGCCAACCTGCGCCGCCAGATTGAGGATGACCTGGGCTTGGTGGAACTGGACATGGAGGAGATCAGCGGTCAGCCGCCCTTGCCGCTACATCCCCTGGTCTCGTCGTTACCCTCGGTGCAAACCCTGCCCGAGGGCCTGGAGGATGAGATTCGCCGTTTACGGTCTCGCCTGCGGCGCATCGGTGCAGTCAACCCGAACGCGCCGGCGGAATACGCTGAGGTCCTGGAGCGACACACTTTCCTGACCACGCAGGCGCAGGACTTAGAGCAGGCGACGGCGCAATTGCGCCAGGTCATCGCCGAGCTGGACGAGATCATGGAACGGGAGTTCATGCGCACCTTCAACGCTGTCGCCGCCGAGTTCAAGAACACCTTCACCGCCCTCTTTGGCGGGGGAACGGCTCGCCTGGTGCTCACCGATCCCGAAAACCTGATGGAGAGCGGCGTGGACATCATCGCTCGACCGCCGGGCAAACGTGCCCAGAGCCTGGCCCTCCTCTCCGGCGGTGAGCGTTCGCTGACGGCGGCTGCTCTGATCTTCGCCATCCTCAAAGTCAGCCCCACTCCCTTCTGCATCCTGGATGAGGTAGATGCCATGCTGGATGAAGCTAACGTAGGGCGTTTCCGGGCTGCTCTAGAGGAATTGGCCCAGCGCACTCAGTTCATCGTCATCACGCACAACCGGGGGACTATCCAGGCGGCGAACACTATTTATGGCATCTCCATGGGCGAGGACAGCGCGTCGCGCGTGATCTCCCTCAAGTTAGAGGGGGAGAAGATAGTGGCTCGGGAGTAGTTCCTGGAGTCTTTGCAGGTAGCGCAGTCGAAGGGGAC
>JACIWR010000041.1 GCA_014360845.1 Anaerolineae bacterium | reverse complement strand
CTGCCTGAGGGAAAACCTGAGCGATGAGCGCCCCGTAGTCCTGGCGCAAGTCGGTAACTACGACCCGCGGGTGATAGCCTTTGGCCCGTAAGGCCAGGAGAAAGGCGTGTGCGCTATCCTTGTTATTGTAGGGATAGATGGCGATATGTAACAGGTCATAGGTGTACACGTCCACGGCAAAGTAGACGTACATCCAGCGCCGCATCTCCCCTGCCGGCTTGTCTGACTTGGGCACCAGCACGTACTTCTCATCAATCCCCACCACCCCGCTGCACTTCACCACCCCGAACAGGGCCGCCACCGACAATAACTCATATCCCCAGGCACTCACCCAGCGGTAAACCGTCATGCTGCTCACCCCCAAGGCCATCCCCGCGCGCCGATAGGTGCTGTAGCCCCAGGCATACATCTGGACCGCCAACAGGTGAGTCTCCACCCGATAACGGGAATAGGGCACCAGTCCCGGCGGCAGGTTGGTGAAGCTCTTCTTGTCGCACTGCGGATTGCGACAGTAATAGCGGTACACCGCCACCGTCTGCAATTTCCCCTCAGCGTCATAGTACTTCTTCCAACGGGGCTTCCTGCTCTTGCGCACTACGCGGGTCGAGCCGCAGTAGATGCAGCGCACCGCCTCGTCCCTCACCTCCTCCCAGTGACCGAACACCACCCGCTCCACGCGCATCAGCCAGGGCAGGGCCTGCAGGGCAGGCCGGACAACCATCCCCGCCTCCGCCGCCAGCACCTGCACATCCGCCACGGCGACCCGCTCCTCCGGCGTCAGCCCCTCCCCCGCCTCCAACTTGCTCAGCAAAGCCTCAATCTGCGCCAGCAACTGCCCCACCAACCACTGGTCCCGCGGACGGATGCTCTCCGCCGTCAGGTGATAACGCTGCACCAACTCCTGCCGCAATTGGCTCCAGCCGCTCTGCTCCGCCGCCTGCCGTACCTGCCGCTCACTGACCGCTACCCCCTGCTCCCGCAGATGCCGATGTACTTGCTGCACCCCCCACCAGGGAAAGCTGGCAAACACCGCCACGATGCGGGCCATCAACTCCCCCGTCAAGACCTCGACGGTCTTCAAACTCAGCAAATTGGCCCAGTCCCCCGCCAGCCAGTAGCCCTCGATACGGCTGATGTCCGGCTGGGGCATCCCCAGCCAGGTCGCTAACTGCTGCTGCGCGACGAAGGGCGTGCGCCCGTCCCGAGTACGGCGTCCCCCGCGCCGGGAACCTTCCACTTCCAGCAAGCGCAAGAAAAGCAGCAACAGCCGCACGCGAAAGGGATGGTCCGCGGCCACGCGGACGGTGAAGTGACCGCAGATGGTGGCCCGATAGCCCCCCTCCTCTTGCACCACTTCGACCCGCGACTCCTCACCATCCCAGCAGACACAACCCAGACTCAGCGCCCAGTACCCCTGCCCCTCGCCCCCCGCCAAGGAACATGGAAAGGTGAGCCGCAGTTCACCCCGCAGCAGCGCGCCGAGGAACAGACTCAGATAGCCCACCATCAACCAACGCTGCCCTTCCCGCAGCAGCCAATGCACCCCTTGCCATTCCGGCTGACGCCGCAGCCAGGGCCAGAGTACCCCCGCACTCTGCCACAACCACCAACCCCAGGGAACCAGCCCCACCCAGACCGACCCTTGTCGCCCACTGAGGTGCCACAAGACCCACAACAACCAACTGCGCAGCACAGGAATGTACCAGGTGGCGCGCAGAAACGGCCCATAGGTAGCACCCAGACCAGAACGCTCCCCGTGGTCAGCCCCTCGCCCTGCCGGGGCGACCGCCATCACCTGGGGCGGACAGACAATCCAGCCCGCCTGACTGCCCGGCATCCGCCCTGCCAGTGTCAAGACCAGCACGCTGAGCACTACCAAGACATGCAGACGAACTGAGAACACTTGCCCAATCGAGACTTTTGTGATACACTGCATGAGAGCCAACCTCGCGTAAGAGATGATAACGGGGAGGGTACATATTGTACCCTATATCGCGGGTTGGCTCAAATTCATTATGGGCAAGCCCTAGCCTCTTTTCCGGCCCCTTTACGGAGCTTTCTCCCTTTTTCACCTGCCTGTATGTCCCCAACACGATACGCTCACGCTGGATGTATCTTCTCAAAATGTAGGGGCGAACCCTTGCGGTCGCCCAGGCGGGCAGGTGCAAGACCTGCCCCTACCCCAAATTATTGAGAAGATACGGCTGGATTATGGAGCTTTTCAGTCAGCGTCTGGCTATTATATTCAAACAATCGAATATTATATTCAGAAATCGAGGTTTGTCAAGTGGGTGCTCGTGGGTCGGATTGCCAATCCGACCTACAATACAAAAGGGATGCGGTGAGAGCGGACATCATGCTGCCAGCGCGCATCCCTTTACTGAGGAGGAGAGTTGTTTTTCGGTAGCCGCGCTATGGAAAGCGCGGCTACTCCTTCCTACCTAGCCCATGATTACTTCGACTCGGTGGGTCTGACCGTCGGCGAACACGGGGACGAGGTTGCCCGCTATGGCTTGCCCGTCCACCGTGATGGATTTCACTCCCTTACACACGTGAGCGGGGTTGTGCACCTCAATGGCGTAGACCGCGTTTCTGAACTCCCTGGTGACCCTGAATCCTTCCCATGAGCTGGGGATGCAGGGATCAATCAACAGGCCGTCGTAGGCGGGTCTTATGCCCAGGATGTAGCGGGTGGCGGCCTGATAAGCCCAGGAGGCGGTGCCGGTGAGCCAACTGTTGCGGGCCAGGCCAAACTGGGGATGTTCATCGCCCAGGATGTTCTGGGGAAAGACGTAGGGTTCGCATTCGTATTCGTCAATTTGGTCGTTTTTGGCCACGGGGTTGATCTGGCTGTAGTACTCCCAGGCCCGCTCCCCGTTACCCAGCATCGTCTCGGCGATGATGACCCAGGGATTGGTGTGGAGGAAGATACCGCCGTTCTCTTTGGCCCCCGGCGGATAGGTGGTGATCCCGCCTTTGGCCGGGTCGAAGCCGTTGTAGCCCGGCGTGCTGAGTTTGATGCCTTTGGGGGTGTTGAGGCGGCGGTAGACGGCGTCCAGGGCCGCCCGCGCCCGGTCGGGCGGGGCGAAGCCCGAGATAACCGGCCATGATTGGCCGTTGGTATAAATCTGCCCGTGGGCATTGCGGTGCGAGCCCAGGGGAGTGCCGTCGGCGTCGAAGTAGCGCACATACCACTCCCCATCCCAGGCGTGCTCGTTTACCCGCTGCTTCATCGTCTCGTAGTATTGCCTGTAGCGGGCAGCGGATTCTTCATCGCCCAGGTGCTGACTCAATTCAATCATCTCCAGCAGGGCTCTGCCGAACAGATTGGCGGTGAAAAGGGATTCGGCCCCCCGACGCAGGTTGACCGTGTCGTTCCAGTCGGCGAAGCCTAGCAGCGGCAGCCCATGCGCTCCCACGTCCTGCCAGGTGAACTCGATGGCTCGCCGCAGGTGATCGAGCACCGTGCCGGAGGCGAGAGGTTGTCCTGTTCTGTCTTTTTCGTAGTAGGGCAGCACCTCGTCCAGGAAAGCGAGGTCGCCCGTCTCCTTCAGATAGGCGGTGACGGCCAACACGATCCATAGATGGTCGTCGCTGTAGTACTTGGGAGCTTCTTCCACTTCACGGGAATCCCCTTCGTTGGCGACCATGGTCAGGGGATTGAACTGGTGCATGGCCGAACCGTCTCGCTTCTGGACCTGGAGGAGCTGGCGTATCAGGCCCTGGGCCTGGGTCGGGGCGCCCGCGAGAACGCCCATCACGTCCTGAGAGCTATCGCGGAAGCCGATGCCCCTGGCCCCATAGCCGAGTTGATAGAGGGAGAGGTAGCGGGACCAGTTCAGGGTGATGTAGCACTGGCGGGGATTGTGGATGTTGAGCAGGCTGTTCACCGCGGGATCGGGCGTTTCCACCTGGAATTTGGAGAGGTACTGATCCCAGAAATCCGCCAGTTCGCCGAGGGCCTGGGTTACCTGGGCCGGGTCTCGATAGCGGCGGATAGAAGCCTGCGCCTGGGCGATGCTGGCGGCCTGGCCCAACTGAGTGATCAACTGCACGGTCTCGCCGGGCCGGATGAGGCCCAGATGGTGCAGCAGGGCGGCGATGTTATCGCCTCGCCGGGCTTCATAGTTGCCCAGTTCGTCCTGTTGCAGACTGAGCGGGTTGGCCCAGGTGCCGTATTCATTGTCCCCCAGAAAGCGCCGGCGGTCGGATTCGAACGAGGAGACGGGGCGATTGGAAGTGAAATAGTTGATGCGCGTATCTTTGAACATGAAGGGGTATTGGGTGAGGATGAGCAGTCCCCCTTCTTCGCGATGGGCTTTGCTCTGCATGGTCTGCGGCACCCAGTCGGCATTGGTGAGCTGCTTGAGGGCGTCTGGATGGGTGTATTCGACTACGGGAATGGCATCAATCTCCAGGGGGCGGGAGGAGATGTTGGTGATGCGGATGTCCCGAATCTCCTGGGAACCGCCCCGCGGGACGAAGATGGTCACCTCGGTCCTGATGCCGTAGAATTCGGAGACGATGCGCGTGTAGCCCAGCCCAACGTGGCACTCGTAGAGGTCGTAAGGGTCCAGGGTAGGGACGAAAAAGGGCGAGAAGATCTTGTACCCCTTCCCCTCGCGGAAGCGGAGGTAAAGGGTCTCTCCCTTGAATTCTGCCGAGGGCAGTTGGGTGATGTACTTGGTGATGCGGTTGAGCGCCGGGTCTTCCTTGCAGATTAACGCCCCGCCGGTGTGGTCCACAAACCCGCCGAAGGCCAGGGTGCCGATGTAGTTAATCCACTTGGTCGGCGTTTTGGGGTTGGTGATGACGTATTCTCGACGCTCGTCATCGAAATACCCGTAGTCCATGGCCGCGCCTCCTCAACTTTAGAGGTGCGACGCACTTCTGAAGTGCGTCGCACCTGACGCCTAATCTACTACAGCATTGGCGGCGATGACGCGCCGATACCAGTGAGCGCTGCTCTTCAGAATGCGCTGCTGGGTGGAAAAGTCCACATAAATCAGACCGAAGCGTTTGGAGTAGCCGTAGGCCCACTCAAAGTTGTCCAGAAGGGACCAGGCGAAGTAACCTCGCAGCGGCACCCCGGCCCTGATGGCGCGGGCTGCCTGTTTCAGGTGGGCTTTGAAGTACGCCACGCGCTGCGGGTCGTCCACTCGTCCGTCGGAACCCACCTGGTCGGCGTAAGCTGCGCCGTTCTCGGTGATGTATATGGCCGGGAAGCGGTATTCGAAGTGCAACCGGCCCAGGAGTTCGTATAGACCCTCGGGATAGACTTCCCAGCCCATCGCGGTGTGCTCGCGGTTGGGGAAGACGGTGCGAGGCAGGTTTTTGGCCTCGGGCACTTCGTTGCTGCGCACGATGCGGCGAGTGTAATAGTTCAAGCCCACGAAGTCCAGCGGGACAGCGATGGTCTCCAGGTCGTTGGCCTGCACGAAATCCATAGGGCGTCCGTAGTGCTGGACGATGTCTGCCGGGTAACCGCGGGCGGCCAGGGGGTTGAGGTACCAGCGGTTGAGGATGCCGTCCTCTCGCCAGGCGGCGGCCCGGTCGGCTACGCTGGGGGACGCGGGGATACAGGGACCCAGGTTCAGAACGATGCCCACCCGCGCCTGCGGGCTGTTGCGGCGGATGACGGGGACGGCCCAGCCGTGGGCCAGCAGCAGGTGGTGCGCCGCGGCCAGCATCTCGTCCAGGTCGGTGTGGCCTGGCGCGTGACTGCCCTCCAGATAGCCGAGGAAGGCGCTGACGAAAGGCTCGTTGAGGGTGATCCAGTGCTTCACCCTATCGCCTAAGCGCCGTGAGACAACGTCCGCGTACTCGACGAAGGCCTCGGCGGTCGGTCGGGCGGGCCAGCCGCCGTGATCTTGCAGGGTCTGGGGCAGGTCCCAGTGATAGAGAGTGGCGAAGGGGGTGATGCCCGCCTCCAGCAAGGCGTCCATCAGCCGGTCGTAGAAGTCCAGCCCCGCCAGGTTGATGGCACCTCGCCCCTGGGGTAGGATGCGGGGCCACGAGATGGAGAAGCGATAGGCCTGCAGGCCGATTTCTTTCATCAGGGCTACGTCCTCCGGCCAGCGGTGATAGTGGTCGCAGGCGACATCGCCTGTGTCGCTGTTGTCCACTTTGCCGGAGGTGTGACAGAAACGGTCCCAGATACTCTCTCCTTTGCCGTCCTCATCCCAGGCCCCCTCGATTTGGTAGGACGAGGTGGCTGCTCCCCACACGAATCCTTCAGGAAAAGTATGCATTTGTTTGCTCAATGTTTGTCTCCCTCGTATAATTAGTGCAAAGGCGTAGCGGCGGCCCGCCGTGGCCGCGTTCCCGGGCGGACAGGGCATGTCCTGAGCTTCGTCGAAGGGCCGTCCGCTGCTACATCACATACCTCCCTCGTATAATTAGTGCAAAGGCGTAGCGGCGGCCCGCCGTGGCCGCGTTCCCGGGCGGACAGGGTATGTCCTGAGCCCTGGCGAAGGGCCGTCCGCCGCTACATCACATACTTCACTGTTCTGTGATGTATTTGCTCTTCGTACAAGCCCCTCACGCAGTGAGGGGTCGGTGACAGCTTGCCCCGCAGCGGTGACGGCTCCCTCGACGCAGTCGGGGGCTTCTCGCAAGCCCCTCACGCCCTACGTCTCTTGGTAACTTTCGAATAAGGTGCGATTCAGGCTATGGGCCAGGGTCCGCATGTGTTCGGCAACGACTTGTTCCAGGTCCAGCCCGGGGTCGGCGAATAGCGCTTTCCATAGCTTGTTCAGCATGGCGGTGAGGCCGTCCTCGATCAGTCCCCACATGTACACGGCCTGAATCCCTCGGCCTTTCTTCAGGCTCTCGCTGATGACCTGGTACGGTGGCTCGGTGGTGAAGGGAGGTAGGGCCAACGCCTCCAGGCGCGCCGGGAGCAGTCCAGCCTGGGGGACATAGGTGGTTTGGACTTGGTAACTGGTGAGAAAGTGCAGCAGCTCCAGCGCTTCTCTCACCCGACGGCTGTGTTTCCAGATGATGAAATTGGATCCGCCCACGTAGGGCACACCGGGCACGAAAGCTGTTCCCAGGTGCTCGATGACCTCTGCGGCGGCTGCTTGTTGCTGTATCGAGTTGAGTACCCAAGGTCCACTGAGGAGAGCGGCAGCTTTGCCCTCTCGGAACAGGGCATTGGCCTGATAGTCGTTCAAATTGCGGGCGGCAGGAGCCAGGTAGCGGTGCAGGCTGAAGTAGGCGTACATGCCGGCCAGAGCTTTCGGTTCATCGAAGACGACTCGCTTACCGTCGGCGCTGGTGAAATGACCGCCAGCTCCCCACACCCAAGAGGTTACGGCGTGCAGCGTCGGTAGGGTCTGGGCGGTGGGCATGACCCAGGGGATAGCGACGCCACTCTCTTGCAGGCGTTGCAACGTCCGGGCTAATTGCTCCGGGGTCTGGAAGGCGGTTTGCTCGTCAATGCCGGCCTGCTGGAGAAGGTCACGGCGATAGTAGATCACGCGCGTGTCGGACATCCAGGGGATGGCCCACATCTGCCGGCCGCCCAGCGTGAAGCCGCTTTTCCACGAGGAGGGGAGAAAGGCATCCGGCCCACCCATGGTTGCTGTTTCGCTGTCCAGGAACGGCCGCAGCGCGTCCATGGCGATGAAGCTCTCTATCCAGGTGTTGCCGACCTCAGAGACGTCGGGACCGGTCTTGTAGAGCGCGACTTTCACCAGCTCGGCCCAGGCCGTTTCCCAGGGCAGGGTCTGTATCTGCACCTGGATGCCACTTTGCGCCTCGAATTCCTGTAGTGCGGAGGCCAGGGCCTGGGGTGGCTCAGGAGTGGCTGACATGATTGAGAGTTTGAGTTTGCTCATTGGTTGATTCTCCTGCGAAAAGCCTGTAACCACACAGGATACCCAAAAGACTGCATTGGCAAGCCCCTCCCGCCGTGAGGAGTCGGTGACAGCTTGCCCGGCAGTGACACTGGCGTAGCGGTGATGGCTCCCCCGACTGCGTCGGGGGCTTCTGCAAGCCCCTCCCGCCGTGAAGGGCTGTTAAGTTATGGTGACCTGAACCGTCACCTTATCCTGTCCGGCGGGCGGCAGGGGGACGGTGTTCCCCTCCACCGGCTGGCCATCTACTTTCAGAGAGATGTTGTTCCCCGGCCCGACTCGTTCCACGGTGATGTGGTATGTCACGCCACGAAAGACTCTTTGCGTTGTAAAGCCGGACCAGTCCCGGGGGATCACCGGCGCGACTTGCAGGCCCTCGTAGGTGGGGCGGATGCCCAGAATCCACTGGGTGATGGCCACATAGTTCCAGGCTGCCGTACCGGTCAGCCAGGAGTTCTTGGCCTCGCCGTAGGTGGGAGCATCGCGCCCGGCGATCATTTGCGCGTACACGTAAGGCTCGCAGCGGTGTACCTCGCTGATAGCCTCGCGGGCCGAGGGGTTGATGCGCAGGTAGTAGTCGTGGGCCTGGTCGCCATGTCCTAAAATCGCCTCGGCGATCATGATCCAGGGATTGGTGTGGCAGAAGATGCCGGCGTTCTCCTTGTATCCGGGCGGATAGGACGAGATTTCGCCCAGGTGCAGATAGTACCGCGAGTAGGCGGGTTGTTGCAAGATGATGCCGTGGGGGGTGGCCAGGCGCTCTTTCACGGCGGCCAGCGCCTTCTCCGCCTGGCCATCCTCGAGACCTATGCCGGCGAGGATACAAAATCCTTGCGGCTCGATGAAGATCTGCCCTTCTTCACATTCACGGGAGCCGACTTTGCGGCCAAAGTGGTCATAAGCGCGCAGGAACCACTCACCATCCCAGCCGTGCCGGAGCACGGTTTCCTCCATCTTGGCCGCTGCGGCCAGGTATTGCTGCGCCTCGTCGGTCAGACCGCGCCTCTGGGCGATGGCGACCATCTCCTTGGCGGCCAAGACGAACAGCCCGGCGATGAACACCGATTCGGCCACCTTGCCATCCTTGTTGGTGGTGGTCTGGAAGGATTCCCCTGGCTCGGCGGAGAAGGTGTTCAGGTTGAGGCAGTCGTTCCAATCGGCACGCCCGATGAGGGGCAAGCCGTGCGGCCCCAGTCTATCCAGCGTGTATTGCAGACTGCGCTGCAGGTGTTCGTAGAGGGGCTGCTCGCTGCCGGGCCGATTCTCGTACTCCACCGGCTCGTCCAAGATGCTCCAATCGGCGGTCTCTTTGAGATAGGCGGCCACACTCAGGACCAGCCACAGGGGATCATCGTTGAAATTGCTGCCCACAGCATCGTTGCCGCGCTTGGTGAGGGGCTGGTACTGGTGATACGCGCCGCCCGTCTCCAACTGCGTGGCCGCCAAATCCAGGATGCGCTGGCGGGCCCGCTCCGGTACCATGTGTACAAAGCCCAGCAGGTCCTGATTGGAGTCGCGGAAGCCCATGCCGCGCCCGATGCCCGACTCGAAGAAAGAGGCCGAGCGCGATATGTTGAAGGTGATCATGCACTGGTAAGGGTTCCAGATGTTGACCATGCGGTTGGTGTGTACGTCTGGAGTGTTCACCAGGAAAAGGCTCAGCAGGCGGTCCCAGTAGGCGCGGAGGGCCTCGAAGGCCGCTTCGACATGGGCCTGATCCAGGTATTTGGCGATGATGGGCTTGACCGTGCGCTTGTTGATCCTCTGAGAGTCGGGAGGATCGAATTTCTGATCGGGCGGGTTTTCGTGGTAGCCCAGCAGGAAGATGATCTGGCGGGTTTCGCCGGGCTCCAGGGTGAGTTTGACGTGGTGCGAACCCATTGGCGCCCAGCCGTGGGCTACGGAGTTGAACGATTGACCGCGCTCGACCGCGGCCGGATTGTCCCAGCCCCGATAAGGACCCAGAAACACATCGCGCTGTGTGTCGAATCCGGTCAGCTCTGCGGAGCAGGCGAAGAAGGCGAAATGATTGCGCCGCTCGCGGTACTCCGTCTTGTGATAGATGACCCCGTCTTCGATCTCCACTTCGCCGGTGCTGAAATTGCGCTGGAAGTTGGTGGCGTCGTCCTGCGCATCCCACAGACAGAACTCGATGCTGGAGAAGACCGAGAGGTGAGCAGTCTCCTGTCGCCGATTGGTCAGCGTCAATTGCCATATCTCCAGGGTGTCACCCAGGGGAACGAAGTATCGGGTTTGGGCCTCAATCCCCCGGTAGCTGGAGCCGATGATAGTGTAGCCCAGACCGTGGCGGCAGGTGTATTTCTCCAGGTTGTGGCGCGTGGGTTGCCACGAGGGAGACCAGAACTCCCCGGTGTTGTTGTCCCGCAGGTAGATGTAGCGCCCACCACAGTCCAGGGGGACGTTGTTGTAGCGGTAGCGGGTGATGCGGCGCAGCCGGGCGTCGCGGTAAAAGGAATAGCCCCCGGCAGTGTTGGAGATGATGCCGAAGTAAGCCTCACACCCCAGGTAATTGATCCAGGGGAGGGGGGTATCGGGTTGGGTGATGACGTATTCGCGGTGCTGATCGTCGAAATATCCGTAGCGCATAGATTCTCCTCGCCTAGGTTGTCACTTCGTCTCACCAGTGTTCCGCCAATATAACCGCTCCGGTGGGGTGCTAACCCGCGCCAGATTCGTAGTAGCGACTTAGGGATGGTTCATTTTTTGGAGGAAATAGGTTTACACTTTTGAAGCCCCGAAAAGCTCTCAAGAGAAAATAGCTACGCCTTGTGGCCGGGTCCAGCGGGCAAATCGGACCCATTACTTTTCCTGATAGTTTCTTGGCTCGGGCAAGTTCTCTGTCAACGAATATTCAACGAATAAACGAATAGACCGCGATGATGGTCATTCGATTATTCGTTCCACCATTCGTTGACAGTATGCTGCCCGATTCAAGTGTCAACCCATTCTGAACCATCCCCTCGGAGAATACGGTTCTTGAATTGACAATTGGTAATATTCTTGCCCACCGAGCAAGGATCTCAATTGGAAAGCCCTAAGCTCCGTACTTGGTGAGGCGCAGCGCATTGGCCATGGCCAGGGGTAACAAATCGGTGGCCGGGAAAGTGCCTAATCCACCGCGCATACAGGCCCGCTCGCCGAACTGCGTGACCTCGTCGGCGCGGCAGTAGGGAGACCACAGCAGGGTAGGCACCGGGTGCCAACTGTGGGACTTGAGCAGCGCGGGCGTGGAGTGATCACCGGTGACGATGACCACGGCCGGTTTGAGGGCCAGAATCTCGGGCAGTATTTCATCCACATGCTCGATGATGCTCGCTTTGCGGACGAAATCCCCGTCTTCCCCGGCGGAGTCCACCTTCTTCACGTGGAAATAGAAGAAATCGTACTCCTCCCAGTGCGCTTTCAGCGTTTCCAGCTCCTCTTCGATGGTTTCCCCGGTGGGCAGTACGTCCATGCCCACCAATTGCGCCACCCCGCGGTACATGGGATAAGTGGCGATGGCGGCCGGGCGCAGGCCGTAAATCTCCTGCATCTTGGGCAGACCGGGCTCTTTGGAAAGTCCCCGCAGAAGAACCATGTTGGCCGGGTGCTGATCGGCCAGGATTTTCCGCGCCTGGGCAATCCACTCGTTGACCAGCGCCGCCGTCGCTTCTGCCTGGGGCGAAAGGGCCTCCACCGACAAGGGCGGTACGCCCAATTGCTGTGGGTCGGTTTCGGTGAGATCGGCCACCAGCCCCTCCCCCCGGATGACCAGCACGAAGCGGTATTCCTTCACCGGTTCGACGAAAACCTCCACCCCGGGCAGGGTAATCTGGCGCAACATGGCCACCAGCTCCGCCCCCTTCTCGGAGGGGATGCGTCCCGCGCGGCGGTCAACGATGTGCCCTTCCTCGTCCACTGTGCAGAAATTGCCCCGCGCGGCCAGGTCTTCCTTTTGCAGCGGGAAGCCGATACCACACGCTTCCAGCACACCCCGGCCTATCTCGTAACGGAAAGGGTCGTAGCCGAACAAGGCCAGGTGACCGGGGCCGCTGCCAGGGGTGATACCCGGTCCCACCGGCTGGCTCAATCCGCAGATGGATTCCCGGGCCAGGGCGTCCAGGTTAGGGGTATGAGCGGCTTCCAGTTCCGTTGGCCCTCCGGGTTCCATGGGCAGTCCGCCCAGACCATCCATCACCAGCATGAGAATCTTACCCTGGCCGGGGATGTGCAGTTCTCGCATCAACTCTAAGTCTTCCATAGTTCCTGTTGCTCCTTAAAAAGCACAATGCACAATTCTCAATGCACGCGGCAGAGAGAAATTGTGCATTGGGCCTTGTCTTTCGTGGTTTTAGCGGATGGCCAGTTCGGTCTCCGCGTCGAAGATGTGAATGTTATCCATGTTCAGCACGGCATCCATTTCCATGCCCACGTGGGCCTTGGTGCGCGGGTCCACACGAGCGATGAAGGTCTTGCCGCCCGTCTCCATATAGACGAACACCTCGTTGCCCATCAGCTCGGTGACCTCCACCGTGGCCTTGATCCGTCCCTCGGTGATGCCCGGGGCCACGAGTTCGGGGTCGTAGATGTCCTCAGGGCGGATGCCGAAGATCACCTGCTTGCCCAGATAGTCAGCGTACACTTTGGCTTTGTCGGGAGGCACTTTCAGGCGGAAGGTCCCGCCGTCAATGTACATCTCCTCCTTCGTGCCCGTCAGAGTGACGTCGAAGAAGTTCATCGAAGGGCTGCCGATGAAACCGGCGACGAAGACGTTCACCGGATAGTCGTAGAGGTTCTGAGGGGTGTCAAACTGCTGCAAAACGCCGTCCTTGAGCAAGGCGATGCGGGTGCCCATGGTCATGGCCTCGGTCTGGTCGTGGGTCACGTAGATGAACGTGGTGCCCAGACGGTGGTGCAGCTTGCTCAGCTCGGCGCGGGCCTGCACGCGCAGTTTGGCGTCCAGGTTGGAAAGGGGCTCGTCCATGAGGAAGACCTGGGGCTCGCGCACGATGGCCCGCCCCACAGCCACGCGCTGCCGCTGACCACCGGAGAGTTGCTTGGGCTTGCGATCTAGCAATTGCTCGATGCCCAGCATCTGCGCCGCCTCGCGCACGCGGCGGTCAATCTCGTCCTTGGGCACTTTGCGCAGCTTGAGACCAAAAGCCATGTTGTCGTATACGCTCATATGAGGATATAGAGCGTAGCTCTGGAATACCATGGCGATGTCGCGGTCTTTGGGCGGTACATCGTTGACCAGCCGATCACCGATGTAGATGTTGCCCTCGGTTATCTCCTCCAGGCCGGCCAGGAGACGCAGGGTCGTGGTCTTGCCGCAGCCGGAAGGGCCCAGTAGGACCAGGAATTCCTTGTCCTCGACCTTGATGTCCAGGTCGTTGACGGCCACCACGTCGCCAAAGCGCTTGGTCACGTGCTCGTAAGTAACACTTGCCATCTTTATCCTCCTCGTGTAATTGGTGTGAAGGCGTAGCGGCTACCGCTACTTCGTCCTTCGCCTGAAGTGAATTCATGAGTTGTTAAGAGCCGATATGGCCCTCTCCCCCGGACAGGGGGAGTCGAATCACACTTGTATGACTTTGATGCCCAGCTCGGTTAAATCCCAGACGATGGAAGGGTCGGCCTCGCGGCTAGTGACGATGATGTCGGCGCGGTCCACGGGGGCCAGCAGGGCCGTGGCGACCCGTCCGAACTTGTGATGATCGGCGACGACGATGACCTGGGGAGCGATGTCCAGGGCGGCCCGCATGGTGGTCACCGCGGGCAACGATTCGCCGGTCAGGCCGTCAGGAATGCTGATCCCTCCCACGCCGAGGATCACTTTATCCGCGCGCAGTTCGCGCAGGGCCTGTTCGCTGACGTGGCCGATGAGAGCGGAGGCGGGGCGCTGCACCTGTCCGCCGGTGACAATCACGACGACGGTGGAGTGGGTGGAGAGGAAGCTGGCGATGTCCAGGGCGTTGGTGATCACCGTCAGGTTTGTCTGGGGCAGGTGACGGGCCACAGCCATGGTCGTGGTCCCCGGCCCGAGGAAGATGGTCTCACCGGCGGCCACCAGCGAGGCCGCCGCCCGTCCGATGCGTTCTTTTTCGGTGTCGGCCAGGGGCCGCGCCACGTCGCTGCGGTCTTCGACCGCGATCGCCCCCCCATAAGTGCGGCAGGCCAGGCCCTCTCGCTCCAGCATCTCCAGGTCCCGGCGGATGGTGGAGGCGCTGACCCGGAAGCGAGTGCTCAGGTCAGCGACCTGCACTGCTCCTAGCTCTTGGATTAGTTGGGCGATAGCCTGTCTGCGCTCCGCACTTAGCATCGGCCAGGTCTCCAGTCTGGTGGATGGGCACACAACGCGCGTAATGATAGCATAGTTGTGCGTATTTGTCAAATCAGTGTTGCGCGGTTTAGCGCGTTTTTGGTTGTTTTTGGTTGCACCCCCGTGAAACAGGCGGTGCTGGTTGGGATGTAGGGCGGGTTGGGCTCGGCTGAGCCGGGCAATCCGCTGAGCCGCCAGGTCTTTTCGATCAACGAGCCGGCTTTATCGGTCGAAGCAGAGAGCCCTACCCGCCATCCAGGGCGGCAGGTTGGCGGCTCTTTGGACTCTAGGACACAGTGACGCTGTTCTGCAAATGTTCAAAGCTCAGATGTCTATTCCCCATAGCCGCCAACCTGCCCTACCCGTCATCTCGGAGTGTAGCTGCTGCCAACCGCGGCTGAGCCCTTGTCCGCGAGGCTGTCGGGCTTGCGCGGTCTGATGCGTTGTCATTGCGGGGTTGACGCGCGGCTTACTTTGTGCTAAGATAACCTGCGCTACCCGGCGTGTAGATGAGTCGCTTGCGAGGTTAGCCATGTCGGCCAAGACGACATCCATCACCTATGCCATCCGCCCCGCGACTCTGGGCGACGCCCCTGCCCTGCAGCGTCATTGCTTCTCCACGCAATCGCTGGAAGAAGTGACCGACTATCTGCGTTGGTGTCTGCGACAAAGGGCCCAGAGGCGGGTGTTTCGCCTGGTGGCCGAGGTCGGTGGGGAAGCGGTCGCCAACGCGCAACTGACCCTGCGGGGCCCGGTCGCGGAGATCGGCAGCCTGGTGGTGGCAGAGGCTTATCGTGGGCATGGAATCGGCACTGCGCTTATCACCACGCTAACCGACATCGCTCGCCAGCATGGTGCTCAATCCCTGGAGATGGGCGTGCAGGCGCATGACGAGAGGGTGCTGGCCTTGTACACTCGCCTGGGGTTTGTACCCCATCATCGGGTGGAGTCGCGTCTGGTCCCTGGGGGGCGGGTGCTTTATCTGCGGCGGGCGATAGGGGGCGATGAGCTCCAACAACAATAAAAGCCCGCTAACATGCGTTCAGGAGGGGGTAATTTCATGGACATCTTTGAACCGGCAAAAATCGGCACACTCGAGCTCAAGAACCGATTGATCCGCTCGGCCACGGCCGAGCGCATGGCAGATGACGCCGGGCGACCGGAGCCACCCCTGGTTGAGATGTACACGGCGCTGGCGCGGGGCGGCGTAGGCCTGATCATCACCGGGCACGCTTATGTGCATCCCACGGGCAAAGCCCATCCGGCCATGACCGGGGTGTACGATGACGAACTCATCCCCGCGCTGCAGACCCTGAGTGAGACCGTACACCGCGAGGGGGGCAAAGTGGTGATGCAGATCAATCACGCCGGGAGAAAGACCAGCGCCGAAGTTATCGGGCAGCGACCCCTGGGTCCCTCGCCCGTGGCTCAGACCAAGGGTGCGCCGCGTCCTCAGGAAATGACCGAACAACAAATCGAGGAGATCATTCACGCTTTTGCTCTGGCTGCTGGCCGAGCCAAAGCTGCTGGCTTCGACGGGGTGCAGATTCACGCTGCCCACGGCTATCTGATCAATCAGTTCAACTCCCCGGCGGCCAACTGGCGGCGGGATCGCTGGGGCAAGGATGCGGTCAGTCGCATGCGCTTTTTCGAGCGTGTGGCGGCGGCAATCCGCGACGAGGTAGGCGATGAGTACCCGGTTCTCACCAAATTGGGCATTCAAGACTTCGTGCGCGACGGGATGACTCTCTACGATGGGCTGGAGATTGTGCGTCACCTGGCCGATTGGGGCATAGACGGGGTGGAGATAAGCGGTGGTCTGGGTAGCGCGAACACGCGCAAGGACATCCTTCGCCCGGAGGATGAGGCCTATTTCTTGAGCCAGGCGCGCATGGCTCGTCGCGTGACCGACCTGCCCATCATTCTGGTGGGTGGCATCCGCTCGCGCGAGGTGATGGAGCGCATCCTGGAAGAAGGTACAGCCGACTTTATCTCCATGAGTCGCCCCTTCATCCGCGAGCCAGACTTACCGCGCCGCCTGCAGGCGGGACAGCAAAAGTCCACCTGTGTCTCGTGCAATCGTTGCTGGCCGCCGCCAGGTGAGTACGGCGTCAAATGTCGCTATGAAGAGTGAGGATAGTTCAGAATAGGTTGACGCTTTAATCTGGCAGCATACTGTCAACGTATCTTCTCAATAATTTGGGGTAGGGGCAGGTCTTGCCCCTGCCCGCCTGGGCGACCGCAAGGGTTCGCCCCTACATTTTGAGAAGATACCTGTCAACGAATGGGGGAACGAATAAACGAATTAAACGAGTGACCATCGCCGCGGTCTATTCGTTTATTCGTTGGATATTCGTTGATAGAGAAGTCGCCCGAGCCAAGAAACGAACGGGAAAACAGTGGAGACTGACCTGCCCGCTGGATCTGGGCCCAAGGCGTGGCCATTTTCTCTCGAGAATCTTTCTACCTGTGCGGTTGGTAGGACAACTGCTTGCAGTTGTCCTGCAGACGGCTAAGGTGGCAGCCAGTAGCGCCCGCCCCCCAACCACACAGATAGGATTTTTCAGGGCCTCAAAAGTGTAAACCTAATTTCCTCCATGAAGTGCACCATCCCGAAGAGTAAGCAACAAGTGCCCGACTTTTTGTTGAAAGTCGGGCACTTGCTACTATACTCTGTCACTCAACCGTAACTGAACCGTAACGCTTTAGTAACTTTAAGAATTTGGCCTTCGTGGTATGATAGAGTAGAATCACTCAGTCGCTGGTGCCTCGTACTTCGATCTCGAAGTCCAAAGGTACGAGCTGAATCCAGGAGTTGCCGGGTTTGAGAGGGAAGCGATTGCCCTCCTCATCTATG
>JACIWR010000409.1:1177-3443 GCA_014360845.1 Anaerolineae bacterium | reverse complement strand
GTGATTTCTGATTTCGGTGCAATCATTGAAAAGGTGAATCGAAAATTCGGGACGAACTTTAAGCCGTTTGTGCACACCGACGAGAACGTGGTACAAGTAATGCGGATTGTTGAAGAGATGGATAGAGCGGATCAGCGCAAGGCAACCGTTACTGAGACCACTGTGGCGCGTCCATCGCAGATCAGGCACCGCATTAAGGAGCAGCGGCGAAAAGATCTGGTGAATCCGCAAATTGAAAATCTGTTGAGAGAGGCAAAAGCAATCTACCAAGAAATGCTTAGTTTGGAGAGCCAGATGGATGCGCATTCTACTTGCTCATAACCACTACCTCCAGCCCGGCGGTGAGGACGTCGTCTTTGAAGTCGAGAAGGCTCTGCTGGAACGCATGGGCCACGAGGTCATCCCCTTCGTGGAGAACAACGCCCGGCTCAACGGGATGAACCCCCTGAAGGCGGCGACAAACACAGTCTGGTCCAGAGAGAGCAAGGAGAGGCTGGCTCGCCTGATTCAGGAGGCGAAGCCTGATGTGGCCCACTTCCACAATACCTTTCTCATGATCTCCCCAGCGGCCTACTACGCCTGCCGGGAGGCCGGGGTGCCGGTGGTGCAGACTTTGCACAACTATCGTCTCATCTGCCCCGGGGCGCTCCTCATGCGGGATGGGCGGGTTTGTGAGGACTGCGTCGGCAAGGCGGTCCCCTGGCCCGGGGTGGTGCACGGCTGCTGGCGGGGCTCCCGCCTCCAGACCTCTGTGGTCACTGCTATGCTCGCCGTCCATCGCCTGATGAGGACCTGGACGGAGAAGGTGGACATGTACATCGCCCTCACCGAGTTCGCCCGGCGGAAGTTCATAGAAGGCGGGCTTCCGGCGGAAAAGATCGTGGTCAAGCCCAACTTCGTTAACCCGGACCCCGGCGAAGGGCAGCATCAAGGCGATTACGCCCTCTTTGTGGGTCGCCTCTCGCCGGAGAAAGGCGTGCGAACCCCGCTTCGGGCCTGGAGGCGGCTCAAGGACGTCCCTCTCAGGATCATGGGGGATGGACCCCTCATGGAGGAGATTCAGGCGTTCGTGAGGCGAGAGGAGCTCAAGGGGGTGGAGGTGCTGGGCCGAAGGCCGCGCGAAGAGGTCCTTCGCCTGATGCAGGAGGCGCGGGTGCTGGTGTTCCCTTCCGAGTGGTACGAGGGCTTTCCCATGACGATGGCCGAGGCTTTTGCCTGCGGGTTGTCCGTGATCGCCTCCCGGCTGGGGGCGATGGCGGAGATCGTGGAGGACGGCAGGACGGGGCTGCTTTTCAAACCCGGTGACCCCGAGGACCTGGCGGAGAAGGTAAAATGGGCTTGGAGGCACCCCAAGGAGATGGCCGAGATGGGCCGGGAAGCGAGGCGGGAATATGAGACAAAGTATACGGCTGAGCGCAATTATGAGATGTTAATGCAAATTTATCAGCGAGCACTCGGCAGGAAATAGCGCATTTCAAAACATAAACTCCTGTGGGAGGTGAGCCATGTCTTTCTGGCAAGGCAAGCGTGTTCTGGTCACCGGTGGGGCCTCATTTATCGGCTCCCACCTTGTGGATGCCCTGGTGGAGCGCGGGGCGAAGGTGCGCATCGTGGACGACCTCTCCAGCGGCAAACTGGAAAACATCCAGCATCATCTCGCCCAGGGCACGGTGGAGTTCATCCAGGCCGACCTGCGGGAACCGGGTGTGGCCCGGATGGCGGTGCGAGATATTGAGATTATCTTCCACTTGGCTGCCGACCACGGGGGACGCGGCTATGTGGACCTGCATCAAGCCGGGCCTGCGTCCAACCTTTTCCTGGATGGCCTTATCTTTTGGGAGGCGCGTCGGGCCGGAGTGGAAAAGGTGGTCTTTGCTTCATCGGGATGCGTCTATCCCAACTATCTGCAGAGCGATCCCGAGAAGGAGATTTATCTGAGCGAGGACTTGGTCAAGCCGCCCTACGACGCCGACAATATGTACGGCTGGGCCAAATTGATGGCGGAACTGACCCTGAAGGCGTACCACAAAGAGTACGGGATGAAAGCAGCCTCCTGTCGCTACTTTACCGTTTACGGCCCGCGAGGGGTGGAGAACCACGCGGTGATCGCAATGATCGCCAAAGCGTTCATCGGGCAGAACCCCTTTGAGGTGTGGGGCGATGGTACCCAGGTGCGCAACTGGACCTATATTGACGACATCGTGCGGGGCACCATTCTTGCGGCCGAAAAGATAGACGACGGCACGGCGGTGAACCTGGGTACGAT
>JACIWR010000409.1:0-1167 GCA_014360845.1 Anaerolineae bacterium | reverse complement strand
GGCCGAGATTGTCTTCCGGCCCGATATGCCCACCGGCCCGCTGAACCGGGTGGCCGATAACTCCCTGGCGAAGAAACTCCTGGGCTGGGAGCCCCAGGTCCCCTTCCGGGAGGGGCTGAAGCGAACCATTGACTGGTATTTCGCCACCAAGGACCAGGAGCAGGTGCGAAAGATTCTCGATCGGATGCTCACGGAGCGGTAGATGCCAGTGCCTGCGCGGGTCAACATCCTTGGGGTCGGTGTCAGTGCGATCAATATGGAGATGGCGCTGACAGTCATTGAGGGCTGGATAGAGCGCCGGGAGCCCCACTACGTATGCGTCACCGGCGTCCACGGGGTGATGGAAAGCCAGCGGGATGAAGGCCTGCGGCAGATTCATAATCAGGCCGGCCTGGTTACGCCCGATGGGATGCCTCTGGTCTGGCTGAGCCGCCTGAAAGGGTACCGCCACGTGGAGCGGGTCTACGGGCCGGACTTGATGCTGGCCCTCTGCGAGCACTCCGTATCCAGGGGCTATCGCCACTTCTTCTACGGCGGAGCGGAGGGGGTGCCGAAGCGACTGGCGGAGGTGCTCCAGGGACGCGTTCCAGGCTTAAAGGTAGCGGGAACCTACTCGCCTCCCTTCCGCCCGCTTACGGCAGATGAGGATGAGGCAGTTGTCCAGATGATCAACGAGACCAGCCCGGATATTGTCTGGGTCGGCCTCAGCACGCCCAAACAGGAGCGGTGGATGGCGGAGCATCGGGCGCGCCTGAATGCGCCGGTGCTGATCGGGGTGGGGGCAGCCTTTGATTTCCTGACCGGCCGCAAGCCGCAGGCCCCGCGCTGGATGCAGCGTGCCGGCCTGGAGTGGCTCTTCCGCCTCCTCACCGAACCCCGGCGCCTCTGGCGGCGGTATCTAGTCAACAACCCGCTGTTTGTGGCGCTGGTGGTGCTGCAAGCATTGGGATTGCGGACATACTCCTTGGAGCTATGATGAACCGCGTCGTGCCCTCCCCGGATTAGCACGCTGGGTCCAGACGTGATACAATAACATTGTCGGGTAACGTTGAGTGGCAGCGCCTCACCTAACCGCGGATGATTCAATTTCGCCACAGAAACACACAGATTTTCACAGAAAGTGTAATCAGCAGTTTTGCACTTTTCACAATGTCTCCGATCATCACC
>JACIWR010000408.1 GCA_014360845.1 Anaerolineae bacterium | reverse complement strand
TACGAGTACACTATCGAGTACCCGTGGGAGTAACATAGACAGGAGGAGGGAAGGGAGGCAATCCCTTCCCTCCAACCCGAAGGATGAAGCGACCGGGCGAAGCCCACACCCCGCGTGTGGGCTTCGCATCATCTTTTTGTGGGGCGGGGCCGTGCCCCGCTGGCCTATTAAGGCCCCACGACCTGCAGATTCGCCTGGTCCAGCAAGCCGTGGTTGATCACGGTCAGCGTGCGTGAAGTCTGGCCCACCTCCAACTCCTGCCCGCCTGCATCGCTTGTCTGGAGCGAGATTTCTTGGCCGGGTTGCAGACAGTGCTCCTGACCCTCGTAAGTGAAACACACCGTGCCGTAAGGCTCAATCACAGTGAAAGAGATGGGCAGGCGCAGTTCGGGGGTGAGGGCGTAGAGCTGTCCGCTGACGGCCTTGTTCTGGTTGATTTGGGTGATGATCAGACGGCCCACGATCACCTGGGTATCGGGGCCGAGGGCCCCTTTCAGTGTGCCTTGCAGCACGCCTGTCCCCGGATCGAAGCTGTATGTTGTTTGTTCGCCTGCAAATGTCGTGGTCTGACCGCTGGCTTTGGTGACACGCTCTTCCTGTATTTCGACGAAGATGAGCTGACCGGGAGGAGCTCCTGCGGGCGGCAGGGTGGGCTTGATCGGGGTGGGAGCGTCCGGTAATGCTTCGGGCCCGGCAGGTGTGGATTGAGTCGGTGTGGGCGAGGTTGGTGATGGTGTGACAGAGGTCACCGGTGCACATCCAGCGATGATTAGTAAAGTGAGTACAGCGAGCGATACCCAGAACTCATGGCGTTTCATTTGTTCGCACCCCCTTGGTTAGCATGAACTTATCTCAAATCATAGACGTTGCACTCTTATAAAATGTTCCGCTTCCATTATAGCCATCCATTACAGCATTGAGAGGAGGAACCTTCACGTGAGTCACAAGTTGGTACAAAAAGGTCTTTGGCTGAGAGCTGCGATTCCTCTGATCCTGGCCGGACTGGCTCTGTGCGGCGGTTGGTGGCTGTTGGTCACGCCGGCTACGGCCCAGGGAGGGCAGCCGCCATCCAGTTTGGAACTTATTGAGGAGGCCTACCTGCGCGGCGAACTGGATTACGAGACGGCGCTGGTGTACAAGGTGTACAGCGTTTTCGCTCCCGACCGCTTGCCGCCGGAGTTCCAGAGCGATACCCCCTTCCGAGGGGCGACGCTGGTACTGGTCGAGGTGATGAATGCCTGGGACTCACTGAGCCTGGAGACTAAAACGTTGCTGCGCGAGTTCGGGCTGGGATTCCCCTTACCCGGCGAGGTAGTCCCGCTGGAACAATCGCGGCCTACACTCACTAACGAGCAGATTCACGACACCACTCACTTTCGCATCCATTATACCACAACCGGCACCGACGCGGTCTACCATCCCGATGAGGACCTGGACCCGGCCAACGGTGTGCCGGACTACGTGGATTGGGTGGCGGAGGACCTGGAATACGTCTGGAGCACCGAGATCGACTCTATGGGCTGGCTGCAACCGCCGCCAGACCAGGGTGAGGGCGGGGATACCCGCTATGACGTGTACTTGCAGAATTGCCCTGGCTATTACGGCTACGTGAACTACACCGGCGGATTCGTAGGTGATAACCCCAATTCGCCTACAGTGACGGAAACCGATGCCTACTACAGTTACATGGTGCTGGAAAATGACTTCGCTGCTTTCACTGGCGACCGGCGGGAGAACATCCGAGTCACTGTGGCTCACGAGTTCAACCACGCCATCCAGGCCGGCTACGATGGCACCGAAGAAACCTGGTTGATGGAGTCTACCGCTACCTGGATAGAGGACGAGGTCTACGACGACATCAACGACAACTACCAGTTTTTGGACAAGTTGTTCACCAAACCGGATCTGGCTCTGGATACGGATTATGTGTCCTTCACCTACAGCCGCTGGATCTTCATGCGGTATGTCTCGGAGCACCATGGGGGACAGGCCACGGTCCGGCGCATCTGGGAATACGCCGTTGCTCAGGATGGCATGGATGCTGTCGAGCCGGCCCTGCTGGAAGCGGGTACCGACTTCGCCACTCTCTTCCCTCGCTTCACGGCGGCTAATTACGTGCTCTCGGACCTGCCGCCGAACGCGCCGTACACTTACGAGGAGGCCGATGGTTATAGGGGAGCGGTCGGAGCTGTAGAGACCGAAGCTGTGATTACCTTCACCGGGACGCCGTTGACTTACAACAGCTTCGATGCTCAGGAAGAGGACCGTTTGGAGCACCGCAGTGCGGAGTACATCGAGGTCGAATCCACCCTCAATTTCCAGGTGACCTTCGAGAGCCACGATAGCACCGATTTCGTAGTACAGGGAGCATTGCGGCATCCCGACGGGCGGGTGACCATCAAACAGGTCCCGCTGAGCAGTGGGCAGGGCACGTGGGTGGTAGCGAATCCCGCCGCCTATGATGAGGTGGTGCTTATCATCACTAACAAGGGCGATACGGACGAGACGGCTGGCTACGATCTCACCTTCCAGACAACCAGTGAAACCCCGCCCATCGCTTCCCTCACTGCCGATCCTATCTCCGGTACGATTGACACTGTCTTCAATTTCGATGCCTCAGCTAGCACGGACACTCAGACCCCACCTGCGCAACTGGAAGTGCGTTGGGATTGGGACGGGGACTGGGTGTGGGATACGGACTGGTCAACGACCAAAACTGCCACGCACAGTTATGCCCAGCCCGGTACTTACCCCGTGGCTGTGGAGGTGAGGGATGGCGTGGACCTGCGGGATGTCGCCACTCACACCGTCACCGTGCTCAATACCCAACCTCAGGCCGCTTTCAGCGTGTTGCCCACGGTAGGCACCACGAGCACGGTTTTCCAGTTTGATGCTTCCGCTTCCAGTGATTACGAAACGCCCTCTGCTAGCCTGGAGGTACGCTGGGATTGGGAGAACGATGGCGGATGGGATACGGAATATTCCACGACAAAGGAAATCACGTACACTTACGGGGTTTCGAACACCTATACCATTGCCATGGAAGTCCGAGATGGTCAGGGCTTGACCGACATTACCACGCGCACCGTCACGGTGCAAGCGACCGGCAATCCACCGACGGCCACTTTTACCGTCAGCCCCAGCGAAGGCTACACTGACACCGTTTTCTCCTTTGACGCCTCCGGTTGTGAGGACGATGCTACACCGTCGGCAGAGCTGCAAGTACGTTGGGATTGGGAGAACGATGGCATATTCGATACTGAGTGGTCCACGAACAAAGTTACCACCCATACTTTTGACACAGCCGACGTTTACACTGTAGCGCTGCTGGTCAAGGACGGAGAGGGGCTTGAAGACAGCTTTACCCGCACGGTGCAGGTCAATGAGGTAGAGCAGAGTGCTGGCGATTCTTTTGTCTACATTCCCATTGTCCTCAAGGCATATCCTGCTA
>JACIWR010000407.1 GCA_014360845.1 Anaerolineae bacterium | reverse complement strand
CCTGATTGCCCGGCTCAGCCGAGCCCAACCCGCCCTACAGTGATGTAGCAGCCCTTCGTCTCCGCTCAGGGCGCAGCCCTTCGTCTTCGCCCCTCGACTCCGCTCGGGACGGGCTCAGGGCACGGCGGCGGGCCGCCGCTACGGGACAAACCTGTCCCCAAACTGAAGCGCACCCTTTGACTCAGATCACCGTTTACTTTTTTCTTTTCCGCCTCCTTTTTCGTGTACCTGACCTGCTCCCGGGTTTCGCCTCCTGCATAGAAGCACGGGAGGGGCCGCTCCCGCCACTCCGGGCATCGGCCTGATCCTGTCGCATGTGACAGTGTTTGTACTTTTTACCACTTCCACACCAGCAAGGTTCATTCCGACCAGGCCACTTCTGTGGCCGACCCGACGGTGGAGCAGCACGCCGACCCGCCGCGCCACCGTTCACATTGGTGCGCATTTCCCTCATCACGCGGGCGGGCTGTTGGAGACGAACGGTCACCGGGCGGAAGATGGCGTGCACGATCTCGTGCTGGATGTTCGCCATCAGGTCCTGATACATATCGTAGGCCTCAACTTTGTAGGCCACCAGGGGATCCTGCTGACCATACGCCCGCAGACCAATGCCCTCGCGCAAGTTGTCCAAATCGGTCAGGTGACGAATCCAGAGATTGTCCACTGTGCGCAGCATTACCTGGCGGTCGCGATGCAGGATCACAATGCGGCCAAAAGCGGCAGCTACCTCCTCGCGCATGGCCTGATCCAGGTTATTCAGGTGCCGGGACTGGACGGCCTGCCAGGTGTCCTCGCTCACCTGGGAGGGCAAGGAATCATACAGCAAGCGGAAAATACCCCCCTCGGCATTGGCCAGTTCCGACAGACGCAGGCCGCTTTGCGCCGCTTTTTGAAACAGCTCCCGTCCCAAGGAGGCCTGGTTCTGATCGTAAACCTCTTCGGCGCGGGCGATGATCTCATCCTCGATGGCTTGCGGTTTAAGCTCCTGCCAGCGGGCGATAGTGGTCTCGCGGGCTTCGCGCATGGGGATAAAGGCCGCCAGCGCGGTGTACAAGGCCTCCAGGTCCCAATCGTCGCGGTAGCCGGCGGTGTACTGCTCGACGAGGGCGTGCACCTCATCGCCGATCATTTTCATCAACACCGGTTTAAGGGTCGGTTCGCTCAGGAGTTGACGGCGCTGCTGATAGATGATCTCGCGTTGCTGGTTGACAACATCATCATATTCGAGCACGTGCTTGCGAATATCGAAGTTGTAGCCCTCGACCTTAATCTGCGCATTCTCGATAGTCTTAGACACCAACCCATGTTCGATGGGAATATCCTCTTCGACCCCCAGTCGCTCCATCAGGTTCGACACCGCCTGCCCGCCAAAGCGCCGCATCAAATCATCTTCCAGCGAGAGGTAAAAGCGCGAGGAGCCGGGATCACCCTGGCGTCCGGCACGTCCTCGGAGCTGGTTATCAATGCGCCGCGCCTCGTGACGTTCGGTACCCAGCACGTGGAGTCCGCCCAGGGCCAGCACTTTCTTCTGGTCTTCTTCGCAGACGCGTTTGGCCTCTTCCAGAGCGGCCTGCCAGGTTTCCGCATCAACGGTGGTCAGGTCTACCCCTTTGCGCCGCAAAGCTTCGCGGGCCAGACCCTCGGGATCGCCGCCCAATTTGATGTCCACTCCACGGCCGGCCATGTTGGTAGCGATGGTGACCGCTCCACTGCGCCCGGCCTGAGCGATGATGGCCGCCTCGCGTTCGTGATGTTTGGCGTTCAACACCTGATGGGGGATGCCGCGCCGCCGCAGCATCTCGGAGAGCATCTCCGAAGTCTCAATGGACACCGTACCCACCAGGACCGGTTGCCCCCGCCGGTGCAACTCTTCGATCTCCTGCACCACCGCCCGGAATTTGGCCCGCTGGTTCTTGTACACCACATCGGGATAGTCTTTGCGGATCACGGGTTTGTTGGTGGGGATCACCGTCACATCCAGGCCGTAGATTTTGTGTAACTCCTCCGCTTCGGTGGCCGCGGTGCCGGTCATACCCGCCAGCTTTTTGTACATGCGGAAGTAGTTCTGAAGAGTGATGGTGGCCAGGGTCAGGTTCTCGCGCTGAATGGGCACACCCTCTTTGGCCTCGATGGCCTGATGCAATCCCTCGGAGTAGCGCCGCCCATGCATCAAGCGCCCGGTGAATTCGTCTACGATTATCACCTGGTCGTTCATCACCACATAATCCCGATCCCGCTGAAAGATGACATGGGCGCGCAGGGCGTTATCCACGTAAGGGGTCAGGGCCGAGTTTTCCGGGGAATAGAGGTTGTCCACCCCCAACCACTGTTCCAGGCGCTCAATACCCTGCTCGGTGAGAGTGACCACCCGCGTTTTCTCGTCTACAACGTAATCCTCTTCGGGACGCAGGCGTGGGATGAGCTGAGCCATGCGCTGGTAGTTGGGGTCTGGCTCCTCCGAGGGGCCGGAGATGATGAGGGGCGTGCGAGCTTCATCAATGAGGATATAGTCCACCTCGTCCACGATGGCGTAGTGCAGCTCGCGCTGTACGCACTGGCTCAGGTCGGTGACCATGTTGTCGCGCAGGTAATCGAAGCCGAACTCATGATTCGTGCCGTAGGTAATATCGGCCAGGTATGCCTCGCGCCGGGAGACGGGCCGTAGATGTTGATAGCGCTCGTCGTCCGAGATGTAATCCGGATCGAACAGGAAAGCGGCATCGTGTTGAATGACGCCCACGGAGAGGCCCAGCATGTGGTAGATGGGTCCCATCCATTGGGCGTCGCGCTTGGCCAGGTAATCGTTGACGGTGACCAGGTGCACGCCCTTGCCTTCCAGCGCGTTGAGGTATAGGGGCAAAGTGGCGACCAGGGTCTTGCCCTCGCCGGTGGCCATCTCCGCTACTTTGCCCTGATGCAGCACAATCCCGCCGATGAGCTGCACGTCGAAATGCCGTAAGCCGATGGTGCGCTTGGAGGCTTCACGCACGGCGGCATAAGCTTCCACCAGCAGATCGTCCAAAGTCTCGCCAGCGTGCAGTCTCCCGATGAACTCCTGGGTCTTATCCCGTAACTGCTCATCCGAAAGGGCCTCAAACTCCGGTTCCAGAGCATTTATCTGCTCCACCAGAGGTTGTAAGCGCCTCAATTCTCTTTCATTGGCATCACCAACGATTCTGCCCAGTAAACCCTTTAACATTAGACCTATCCTTGTTCGCCCGTTCTACAGCCGCACGCAAGGAACGGGACGCTCTCTGCTATATCCCTGGCTATGTGTGCTATCCTGATATTCTGGATACCTGCTGGCGTCAGTACATCCACCTTGCAACCCAATAGGTTCTCAAGGTATTCAGCCAACTCAACGAACCGGAAGCCCACCGGACGGTCAAACTCTACCACTATATCAACGTCGCTCGTTTCGTCCGGTTGCCCTTTGGCGTACGAGCCAAACACTCCAATCCT
>JACIWR010000406.1 GCA_014360845.1 Anaerolineae bacterium | reverse complement strand
GTCCTGAGCCTCGACGAAGGACCGTCCGCCGCTACGTCGGGGTAAGTAGGGGCGACCGGCCGGTCGCCCCTACAGGGCGCTCGCCCCCAAACTGAAGCGCACCCGCCGCCAGTGTGCATCTTGACAGATAGGTCGAAGTGTGCTACAATATAAATAGTGAAACCAGAGGTTCATAGAATGAAACAAGAAGCCCATCAAACTCACTCACGGGACTACTCCATCCGGGCCCTCCAGCGCGGCATGAAAGTACTCGATGCTCTGCTCGAGGCCCGGGCTCCGCTCAGCCTGGAACAAATCTGCGCTTACACCGGGCTGCCTAAATCAACCACTTTCCGCATCATCGTCAACTTACTCCAGGGTCACTACCTGATCGAAACAGAGAAAGGATACTGGCTAGGCTTAAAGATGCTGCGCTTCGGCGCTTTGGTCGAAGAGAAATTAGACCTGATGCAGCAGGCCCGGCCCTACCTCACCCAATTGCGCGACCGGGTCAACGAAACCATTCACCTGGCCGTCCTGGATGACGATATGCGCGTGGTTTATGTAGAAAAGCTGTCTACGCAACACGCCGTAGGCTTGATGATGTCGCGGATAGGCAGTACAGCTCCAATGTACTGCACCGCCCTGGGCAAAGTGATGGCCGCCTTCCGACCTGAGGATGAGATTCGCCGTTGGATTCGCACTCACGGCCTGAAGCCCATCACCCAGGCCACCATCACGGACGAAGAAGCTTTCTTCCGCGAGTTAGAGCAGGTACGCGCCCAGGGTTACGCGGTTGACAACGGCGAATTCGAGGCCAGTGTCCGCTGCGTCGCGGCCCCTATCCGCGATAGAACGGGCAAAGTCATCGCCGCCGTCAGCATCTCCGCCCCTAGCACCCGTATGCCCGCGTCCTTACACAACAGCTCTATGGCTGAGCAAGTCGTTGAAACCGCACAGCTTATCTCCCAGGCTCTCGGCTATATTCCGGAAGGCCAAGAAGACCCTTTTCTCAAGTAAACGCGTAAAGGAGGTGCCTATGGATTAATACCGCGAGCAAATGTTAGGATGGACGAAAGCAGTAGAGTGTCTACCGACGTGGGTAAATCTATTCAAGGAGGAGAGAAATGCACAGGTACAAAAATCTCGTGTGCCTGCTGACAGGTCTGGTGATACTGGCTCTAGTTGGGGCAGCTTGTGCCACACCGACTCCGGTTGAGGTCACACGCGTGGTGCCGGTTGAGGTTACGCGCATCGTGGCCGGCACTCCCGTGGTAGAAGTGGTCACCGCCACGCCGGAACCGACGCCAGAGCCGGTCACTCTGGTCTTCGGCGACTGGCACCTGACCGAGCCTCACTGGGAGAAAGCGCTCAAAGAAGCCTTCCAGTTGTTCGAGGCTAAGCATCCCCACATCCACATCGAGTTGGACTACGTATCCTATGGGGAAAAAGAGACCAAGTACACCACCGAGATCGAAGCCGGCATGGGCCCGGATGTGTTCCACCTGCATGGCTACTCGCTGAAGTCCTTCGCGGAGAAGGGGTATCTCTACGACATCACCCCCTTCATCGAGGCCGAGGGCGGCGATGAGTTCCTGAAAGCTTGGTACCCCCAAACTCTGGAGCTGATGAGGGACAGCGAGGGCCGGTATTACGCCATGCCTGGCGACTTCATGTCCATGGTCCTCTTCTATAACAAGAACCTCTACGAAGAAGCGGGCCTGGATCCCGACAAGCCCCCCACCACCTGGAATGAGTTCCTGGAATACGCTAAAGCCCTCACCCGTGACCGGGACGGCGACGGGCAGATAGACACCTGGGGCTTCGGCACCATCGGGGCGATTGACCCCGGGTTCGAGCTGCGCTTCAGCCCCGTCCTCTTCAGCCATGGCGGCGATTATCTGACCCCGGATAACAAGTGCTCCGCCCTCAACACTCCCGAGGCCAAGGAAGCCTTCAAGTTCTTCGTCGAGTTGGTCACCGTGCACGAGGTGGTCCCGCCTGGTGTGACGGCCCAGAACCCCGGCACCGTGCGACAGCAAATGGCCAATGAGCAGATCGCCATGCTCCTGGGCTCCGGCTGGACGCCGCCCATTGTTGACTCCAACAACCCCGACCTCGGTGCTTACGAGGTGCTGGCCGCTGCTCCGGTGCCGGTGAAGGCCGGTCTGGAACCCGAATTCAGCACCACCGCCTGGATCAGCGCCTGGATGATCAACCGCAACACCAAGCACCCCGAAGAGGCCTGGGAGCTGGTCAAGTTCATCACCAGCAAGGAGATGGAGCAGAAGTGGTTCGATGACGCCAATGTCCTTTCCTCTCGACAGGACGTCTCCGGGGAATACGAGCCCCTGCTGAATGACAAGTTCGCCTCCGTGATCGCTGCGGAACTGGCCCATGCCAAGTTCGTGCCTCAGCTCAAAGAATGGCCGCAGATCATCGAGGCGGTCAACGCCGCCGTCCAGGAGGGCGTCACGGGAGCCAAGACGCCGGAGCAAGCTCTGGAAGATGCGCACAATGCCATCAACGAGATACTGAGCGTCTATCGTGACGCCGGAGAGACGTGTCCGGCTTTCTAATTCCAAGTGTGGGCAGATGGAGAGCCGCCCGCGGGCGGCTCTCCGCATCCATAATGGGGGATACCAGTGACGGAAATGAAAAAACGACGTGTAGCGGTTTTCAAAGTTCCATCCCGGCACGAGCGGGAGGGGTTCGCCTTTGTCCTGCCTTGCCTTTTGATGTTGTTCCTCATCTTAGGCTTTCCTATGATCATAGCTATATTGAACAGTTTCACCCCTCTCTGGTCGGAGGTCAAGACCTTCACCCTGGATAACTATGTGAAACTGGCCAAGGACAAGCTCTTCTGGAACGCCCTATCCATCACCTTTCGCTTCGTGGCCAGCACGGTATTGCTGCACCTCCTGGTGGGACTGGCCGTGGCCCTGGCTCTCAACGCGCAGATAAGAGCTAATCGCTTCTTCCGGGTCATTGCTATCCTGCCCTGGACGGTACCCGACGTGATTTCGGGTCTCATCTGGCGCTTCATGTACAACCCCACCTCGGGGATAATCAACCATTTCTTGCGCGAACTCGGATTGACCAAGAGCTACATCGAATGGCTGGCCCAACCTCACCTGGCCCTCCCCAGCGTGATCTTCGCGGATGTGTGGCGGGGTTATCCCTTCGTGATGATCATCCTGCTGGCAGGGCTGCAAGCAATTCCGCGGGAACTCTACGAGGCGGCCAGGGTAGATGGAGCTTCATCGCTACAAGAGTTCCGTCACATCACTATCCCCCTCCTCAGGAGAATGATCATCATCGCCTTAGCTTTGGACACCATCTGGCAGTTCCGAAGATTCGGCCTCATCTACAACATGACTTTAGGCGGGCCAGGGCATGTCACCGAGATTCTATCGCTGTATGTGTACAAGCAATACTTCAAGTATTTCAATTTCGAATATGCCTCGGCCATGGCTGTAGTGATGGC
>JACIWR010000405.1 GCA_014360845.1 Anaerolineae bacterium | reverse complement strand
AGAGTGAAACCCAGCCTGGCTGGGGTGCACTCTCCAATTCCTAAACCTCACTGCCGTCCCGGTGATTGTGGCCGATGGTCCTTTCACACATGGTCTGCTACATTCTTTTACACGTTTAGACAGGCAGACCATCAGCGCTGAATCAAACCATGTGTGATATGCAACGAGTAGATGGGCTTCTTTCCCCCGCATCTACTCGTTTGCCGTGATCCTATATCATAATCATACAGGTGTATTACTTGCGCAGTCCCAACCGCTCGATGACGGATTTGTAGCGCTCAGAGTCGGTGCGGCTGAGATAAGCCAGATGCCGGCGACGTTGCCCCACCAGTTTGAGCAAACCGCGTCGCGAGTGTTCGTCATGCTTGTGTTGCTTCAGATGCTCCACAAGATGATTGATGCGGGTGGTCAACAACGCGATTTGTACCTCTGGCGAACCTGTGTCTTTGGCGTGACGGTGATACTCTTTGATAATGGAGTCCTTCTCATTCTTGCTTAACGGCACAGTAACCCTCCTTCGACTATCAAACAGCGCGGGCCAGGACATACGTGCTCTTCAGCCCTGCCCCGTCCACGACGGCTGTTATTATAGCACATTTCTTCGAAAGGGGCAAATATGTTGGGGAGGGGTTACTACTCAGGCTAGCAGGCGCACTGTCCTCCCCAGGCTCGTAGCCCCCGTCCCGGGCGTCTCGGCTGAGAAAACCGCGCAAAAGACAGCGTCTTGCCGCATGGAACGTCCCCGGGACGGGGACTTGGAGCATAGGCTGAGTAGTCACGGGGAGGGGTTGTATTTCGCTTAATGATCGCGCGGAGTTGGACTCCGCGCGATTTTGTGTCCCGCAGTGCAACGGCGGGACATCGGAGCGGGCAGGGGAGCCGTCATCCCCCTGTGTGCGGGCGAATTTGACGAAAAGAGCAAAGTGCATTAAAATGTATCTCTACCTTGACCCTCACAAGGGAGGGTCTATAGCGAGCCGGGGGCACCAATAAGTGTTTGAGAGCCTTACTGAAAGATTACAGGGTATTTTCGATAAGCTGGCGCGGCGAGGTAAGCTCACCGAGGACGACGTCAACGCTGGCCTACGGGAGGTCCGTCTGGCCCTGTTGGAGGCCGACGTCAACTACAAGGTGGTCAAGGATTTCATCGCCCGGGTCAAGGAGCGGGCTGTCGGCGCGGAAGTGATGCGCAGTCTGACCCCGGCCCAGCAGGTGATCAAGATCGTCCATGAGGAGCTGATCGCCACCCTGGGTGAGCCCAGCAAAGTGGACCTCTCCGGCCCTCCGCCCCACGTGATCATGCTGGTGGGATTGCAGGGTTCCGGTAAGACCACTACCGCGGCCAAGCTGGCGCTGCGCCTGCGGAAATCCGGTCAGCGCCCGTTGCTCGTCGCCGCCGACACATACCGCCCGGCAGCTGTTACTCAGCTCGAGGTGCTGGGTCGCCAACTCGATATCCCGGTGCACAGCGAAGGGGTGAAAGTCCCCCCGCCCACGATTTGCGCCAATGCACTCGAGCACGCGGCTGCGGCGGCTTACAGCGTGGTGATCATGGATACGGCCGGGCGGCTCCACATTGATGACGAGATGATGAGTGAGCTGGAGAAGATCAAACAGCTCACCCGCCCTCAGGAGGTGCTCCTCGTCGCCGACGCGATGACCGGTCAGGATGCGGTGCGGGTGGCCAGCGATTTTCACCAGCGGGTGGGACTCACCGGTCTGATCCTCACCAAGGTGGACGGTGATGCGCGAGGTGGGGCGGCTATCTCCATCCGCGCCGTCACCGGCGTGCCCATCAAGTTTTTGGGCGTTGGCGAGAAAACCGATGCCCTGGAGCCGTTCCATCCCGACCGTCTGGCCTCGCGCATCTTGGGCATGGGCGATGTGCTGAGCCTGATTGAGAAGGCCCAGGCGGAGATGGATCAGGCGCAGACAATGGCCATGGGCCAGAAATTATTGACGGGCGAGTTTAACCTGGAGGATTTCCTGGCGCAATTGCAGCAGATGAAAAAACTCGGCCCTCTCAGTCAATTGTTGGAGATGATACCCGGCTTTGCCAACATCAGCAAAGAGATTTCGCCGGAGTTGACCGATAAGCAGATGAAGCGGGTGGAGGCAATTATCAGCTCCATGACCCGCGAGGAGCGTTTGAACCCGAGGATTATCAATGCCAGCCGCAAGCGGCGCATCGCGCGAGGCAGCGGCACTACCGTGCAGGAAGTGAACGCGCTCCTCTCTCAATTCCGCCAGATGCAGCGGATGATGAAACGCTTGGGGCAGAGGCGAGGGATGAGCGGGTTGATGTCTTTGTTTCGGTGAGGCGAGGCATGCTGGTATCTCTCAAAAATCTACCGCGAATTCTGCGCGCACCCTTTTTCGTGGCTACGGTCACCCAAACCCTGGTCGGGACAGCGGTGGCCTGGCATGAGGGCACTTTTCACCTCGGTTATTTCTTGCTGGCCGCTGTGGGAGTGGTCCTGGCCAATGCCGGCACTAACACGGCCAACGATTATTTCGATCACCTCTACGGCAATGACGAGGCCAATCAGGAGTGGACGCCTTTCAGCGGCGGCAGTCGGGTGATTCAGCAGGGCCTTATCTCGCCGCGAGGGATGTTGGCACTATCCCTGCTGAGCTATGGCCTGGTAGTGGTGATTGGTCTGTATCTGACCTGGCTGCGGGGCTGGGGGGTGTTTGCCTTTGGTCTGGCGGGAGTGGCGCTCTCGTTCCTGTATAACGCCAAGATCGCTTATTGGGGGCGAGGCCTGGGCGAGCTGGTGACCGGTTTGTTGTGCGGTCCGGTCATCGTGGGCGGGGCCTATTACGTTCAGACGCAGCGGGTGACGCCGGAGATTCTGTGGGTCTCGTTGCCGGTTGGTCTGCTGGTCTCGCTCATTCTTTACGTCAATGAATTTCCCGACTACGCGGCGGATAAGTCGGCTGGCAAGCGGACCATGGTGGTGATGCTGGGCCGGCGGCGGGCGATGCCGGGTTATATCTTGATTATCCTGGTCATCTATCTCGCTATTCTGCTGGGGGCGGTGCTGAACTTACTGCCCTGGCCGACATTGCTGACTTTCTTGAGCCTGCCGTTGGCCTATAGAGGCGTGCGCGGTATCTATCGCTTCTACGACAAAACGCCTCAACTAATTCCCGTGTGCGCGGTGACGATTCAATTGCACATGGTCACTGCTCTGTTGTTCGCCGCGGGATATGTCGTTGATAAGTTGTTTGTCTAATGCTGATTAGCGTCCGGTGGCTCGCTGCTCTGCCCCTGAACCTATCGGCGTGCTTTTCAATGTATGTGTGAATCAGGTAGCTCCACATTTTATGGAGATGCTTTTCTGGTCACAGAACCACACAGAAAATGAAACTTTCTGTGTTACTACTCAGACTAGCAGGCGCACTGTCCTCCCCAGGCTCGTAGCCCCCGTCCCGGGGGCGTCTCGGCTGAGAAAACCGCGCAAAAGACAGCGTC
>JACIWR010000404.1 GCA_014360845.1 Anaerolineae bacterium | reverse complement strand
TCAGGGCGCTTTCAGCGCCCTTCCGCCGCTCAGCCTGGGGGGTAGACCCCCAGGCGAGGCCGGAGGCGATAACCCAATTATTTTCTGAAAGTTCATTTGAGGGGGTCGGATGGTCGGTATCGTCATTGTAGCACACAGCCATGATTTGGCCCAGGGCGTCTGCGAGGTGGCCAGCCAGATGAGCGCGCGGGATGACCTGCCTATCGCCGCGGCTGGCGGCCTGGAAGACGGGAGCCTGGGCACCAGCTTTGAAAGAATCCAGCAGGCGGTGGACGCCGTGTACAGCGATGACGGCGTCCTTGTTTTAATGGACCTGGGTAGCGCGGTGATGACCACCCAGATGTTGCTGGAGATGCTTCCCCCTGAACAGCGAGCACGCATTCGCTTGACCAATGCTCCTCTGGTGGAGGGGGCCATCGCCGCCGCCGTGGCTGCTTCGCTTGGCGATGACCTGGACAAGGTCCAACGCGCCGCCGAGACCGCCCTGGAATTCCCCAAAGTTCCTCAGGAAGCACCCCTGGCCCCTCCGGTGGAAGTTGCACCCGCGCCGACCGGCCCTTCCCGCAGCGTCGAGCTGATTGTCCCTAACCCGGTGGGATTGCACGCCCGCCCCGCGGCCCTCTTCGTGCAGACCGCGGCCCAATTCAAGTCCACAATCACCGTGCAGAACGTGTCTCAGAACCGGCAGCCGGTGGACGCCAAGAGCATGATGCAGGTGGCCAGTCAGGGCACCGCCCGCCAGGGTGAGCGCATTCGCATCGTGGCTCAGGGCGACGACGCTGACGAGGCCATCGCTGCCCTGCGCGCTCTGGTGGAGGACGGCTTCGGCGAGATGGAGGAGGCCGCGGAAGCGGCGCCGGTCGAGGTCACCGCGCCCCCGCCGACCGCCCCTTCGCCCCTCTCGACTTTGACAGTCCCGCCGGGTCCTCCTCCTCCGCGCCTGCAGGGGATCGGGGCCTCGGAGGGGTATGCCGTCGCGCCGGCCTTCGTCTATCGGCGCCCCGACCTGCGCGTCGAGCAGCGAGCGGTGGACGATGTCCAGGCCGAGGTGGATCGTTTCCAACAGGCGGTGGCAGTGGCTCGCCAGCAGCTTGATGAGATACAGCAGCAGGTCTCTACCACTGCTGACGAGCAGACCGGGCGCATTTTCGAGTTTCACCGCATGATGTTGGAGGATGCGGAATTGCTCCACGCCGTGGAGGATACCATCACCGCCGAGCGTTGCAACGCCGAGTTCGCCGTGCAGCGGGTTATCGAGCGCTGGGTGAGCCGCTTTGAGGGCTTGGACGACGATTTGATGCGCGCGCGGGCCGCCGATGTGCGCGACGTGGGTCACCGGTTGCTAGCCGTGCTCATGGGTGTTGAGCAGGCGCAGCTCAGCCAACTGCCGGAACCGGTCATCATCGTGGCCGATGATCTGGTCCCCTCCGAGACGGCCCTGTTGGACCGGGAGCGGGTGCGCGGCTTGTGTACTGCCCTGGGCGGCTCTACCTCGCACACGGCGATTTTGGCCCGCATGTGGGGCATCCCGGCGGTGGTCGGCCTGGGAGGGGCGATACTGACCGTGGCCTCGGGGACCACGCTGGCCTTGGATGGGGAGAGCGGCGTGGTGGAGATAGACCCCTCCCCGGAAACGGTGAGGACCTATCGCGCGCGCCAGGAGCGGTTGGCCACTCTGCAGGCGGAGGCCATGGAAAGGGCTGAAGAGCCGGCCATCACCCGGGACGGGCACCAGGTGGAGGTGGTGGCCAATATCGGCGATGTGGAATCGGCGCGCGAGGCCATCAAGTACGGGGCGGAAGGGGTCGGATTGTTGCGCACGGAGTTCCTGTACCTGGAACGGACGACCCTGCCCGATGAAGAGGAGCAGTTGGCCGCTTACCGCGCCATCGCCGAGATAATGGGTCAGCGCCCGCTCATTGTGCGCACCCTGGACGTTGGTGGGGACAAGCAGTTGCCGTATCTGGATATTGGCCCGGAGCTGAACCCCTTTTTGGGCGTGAGAGCCATTCGTCTTTGCCTGGAGAGGCCAGACATTTTCCAGCCCCAACTGCGGGCCATTTTGCGCGCCGGCGTGGGCCACAATGTGAAAATCATGTTCCCCATGGTGGCCACTCGCGAGGAGATACTGCGCGCCCGAGAGGCTCTTGATCAGGCGCGGCGTAGCCTCGAGGCTGAGGGGGTACCCTGCGCCGATGAGGTGGAGGTGGGGATCATGGTCGAGACCCCGGCGGCGGCCATTGCTGCCGATGTGCTCGCTCCGGAGGTGGATTTCTTCAGCATTGGCTCCAACGACCTGACCCAGTACACCCTGGCCGTGGATCGGGGCAACGAGCGGGTGAGCTATCTTTACCATGCTTTGGACCCGGCGGTTTTGCGCCTGATTCGCATAGTGATTGAGGCCGGGCACGCGGCAGGCAAGTGGGTGGGGGTGTGCGGCGAGATGGCCGGGCAGCGGGCGGCGATTCCCATCCTGCTGGGTCTGGGGTTGGACGAGTTCAGCATGAACCCCCGCGCCATCCCCCTCGCCAAGCATCTGATCCGCCAGCTCGACTATAGCCAGGCCCAAGCGCTGGCGCAGGAGGTGCTGGCCCTCAGAGATGTGGCCGAGGTCGAGGCGCGGGTGGACCAGTTCCTGAGGGACCTCGAGACGTAAAGGGTGCGACGTACTTCCAAAGTGCGTCGCACCTGCCTATATCCCCGCCTGATCGAAGAAGGTTTGGAACATCTCCACGTAATCCCCCGGCACGACGAGGCGATGGTTGCCCAGCGGATTGGTCAACATCGCTCTCAGGTCCTCATCCACCTGCACCAGAATCTGGCTGCGACAGAGGTCGCTTCGCTCCAGATTCTCGATTATCTCCCCACCGCTCAGCCAGTACCGGTCCAGCGCCGAACCCCCCATCCTGAGCAACGCACAGCGTCCGGGGAACAGTTCGCCGCGCACGCCCAGCCCCAGCCCTGACTCGAAATGCGTGGGCAGGCTGAAGGAGCTCACCAGGGTCATGGGCACCGTGCAGTGGGCCAAAATCATCTGATTGTGCTCCAGGTCCACGGAGGCGGGATTACTCATGAAGGCGGCCTGGCCGGTCAGGTAGAAAGTGAGCATCATGCCGAACAGGGCGGGCACATCGCCCTCGCAGGCGGCCGGGATGCCCTCATCGTTCAGGCGGGCCAGGGGCAGACAGCCCGTCTGTCCGAAGTCGCTCAACAGGTCGAAACAGCGCACGGTGAGCCCGTCTAACTGGTATTTCTCCTGAATTTTTCGCAAAGCGGTGTACATCCCCTGCACCCAGTCGAGGGATTCGGGCGCGTGAGCGGCGCAGGAGGTGGCGGACTGGGTTGCCTGTACCAGCCAGTCCTCGTGCTGCGCGCTGGGTTGGATGAGGCTCCTCAACTCGGCCATGGGCACTTCCACCAGTTCGGTGCCCCAGCGCATGTAGACGGCGTCCGCGTCCACGCTGCTGCCAATCAGCCAGTCCGAGGGTCGTCCGATGATCCCCAGACGGCACTGGCTCAGGCGTCTCAGGGCGTGGGCGCTGCGCGTCAACAGG
>JACIWR010000403.1 GCA_014360845.1 Anaerolineae bacterium | reverse complement strand
AAAGAAGCCTTGTCCCCTGAGATCATTGAATGAGGAGAGCAAAAAGTGAGAATCCTGGTCACCGGCGGCGCAGGCTACATCGGCTCGAATCTGGTGGACCGCCTCATGGCCGAGGGCCATGAAGTCTACGTCATAGATAATCTATCCACGGGAAAAATCAGCAACATCCAACACCACCTGGACTCCGAGCGCTTCCACTTCGTCAACGACAACATCCTGAACATGACTACCATGGAGCGCCTGGTCCAGCAAGTGGACATGATCTACCACCTGGCGGCGGTGGTGGGTGTCAAATACGTGGTCGAGGACCCGCTGCGAGGCATCACGGTTAACGTGCGGGGCACGGAGACGGTGCTGGAGCTGGCCTTCAAGTACTGGCGTAAAGTGCTCATCGCCTCCAGCTCGGAGATTTACGGCAAATCCACCAACGTGCCCCTGAGCGAGGACGATGACCGCATCCTGGGCTCCACCAGCATAGGGCGCTGGTCTTACTCCGATTCCAAAGCCATTGACGAATACTTCGCCTTCGCCTACAACAAGAAAGGCCTGCCGGTGGTGGTAGTGCGCTACTTCAACTCCTACGGTCCGCGGCTAGACCCCAAAGGCTATGGCAGCGTTATCGCCAAGTTCATCGGTCAGGCTCTGCGCGGCGAACCACTCACCGTGCTCGACGATGGGCAGCAAACCCGCTGTTTCACCTACATAGATGACACCGTGCGCGGCACAATCCTGGCCGCCACAGTGCCGGAGGCGGAAGGCCAGGTGTTCAACATCGGGTCCAATCGCGAGACCTCGATTCTGGAACTGGCCCACCTGATCCTGAAAATCACCGGAGTATCCGGAGAAATACAGCATATCCCTTACGCGCAGGTCTACGGGACAGAGTTTGAAGAAACCCGCCGCCGCGTCCCGGACGTGCGCCGCGCCCAAGAAGTGCTCGGCTTCGAAGCTGATACCCCCCTGGAACAGGGGTTGCAGCGCACAGTGGAATGGTTCCGAGCCCATCGAGGCGCGAAGGAGGCCCTCTGATGCGCACCAAACTGAGCGCCTTTTGTGACAAAGTAATTGAAGCTGGCTGGCTCGTTGCCATCGTGGTCGTGCCCCTGTTTTTCAACGTCTACTCCTCCCGCGTGTTCGAGCCAGACAAGCTCACCCTGTTGCGCTCCATCGTCCTGGTGATGAGCACCGCCTGGCTCATCAGACTGATCGAGCAGGGGATAAGCCCCGAAACGGAGCCAACCGGAACCGAGCAACCGCAGCCCGGCCTCTGGGAGCGAATTCGGTCTCGGATCGCCAACACCCCGCTCGTACTGCCCACCGTGCTCCTGGTGGTAGTCTACATCCTGAGCACCATCTGCTCACTCACCCCTCGCATCAGCCTGCTGGGCTCTTATCAACGGCTCCAGGGGACTTACACCACGTTCTCGTACATTGTTATTTTCTTCTTGATACTGCAAAACCTCCGCACCCGCGAGCAGATAGATCGCCTGGTGACCACGGCCCTCCTGACCAGCATCCCCATCTCCCTGTACGGCATCATTCAGCACTACGGTCTCGACCCCCTGCCCTGGGGTGGCGATGTTATCACCCGCGTCGCCGCTAACATGGGCAACTCCATCTTCCTCGCCGCCTACTTAATCATGGTCGCCCCTCTGACCCTGGCCCGCATCGTGGACACTTTCACTCGCATCCTACGAGAGGAGCAAAGCAGCGCCGCCGATGTCATCCTGGGAGCGTGTTACATCTTCACCTTTGCCATTCAACTCATTTGCATCTTCTTCACCCAGAGCCGTGGCCCCTGGTTAGGATTATTTGCCGGCCTGTTCTTCTTCGTGCTCACCCTGGGTGTGACCAAGCGGCAACGGTGGGTGGTATGGACTACAATCGCGCTGGCGGTGGTGGTGGGGCTCTTTCTGGTCATGCTGAACCTGCCCAACACACCTTTGGAACCCCTCAAAGATGTGCCTTACATAGGCCGGCTGGGCAGGCTGCTGGAGACCGAATCGGGTACGGGTAAGGTGCGCATTCTGATCTGGCAAGGCAACGTCAAGCTGCTCAGCCCCCACCCGCCGCTGCAATTCCCCGACGGCCAGACCGATAGGTTTCACCTCCTGCGGCCCCTCATCGGTTACGGCCCGGAGTCCATGTGGGTAGCCTACAACCGCTTCTACCCGCCAGACCTGGCCCACGTGGAGGCGCGTAACGCCTCGCCGGACCGCTCCCACAACGAGACTTTCGACGCGCTGGTGATCACCGGTGTATTGGGCTTCCTGGCCGAGATGTTGCTCTTCGCCAGCGTATTCTATTACGGCTTCCGCTGGCTGGGTCTTATCGGCGATACGTTGCAACGCAATGTATTTATCGGGCTGTGGATCGGGGGCGGGATTTTCGGCGCTACGTTCTTCGGCGCATGGCGCGGAGCGGAGTTCATCGGCGTGGGCCTGCCCTTTGGTATCGCCCTGGGTCTGGGAGCTTATCTCATCGCCCATGCCATCTTTTTCTACCACCGCGGCGGAGAACGCATCGGCGGCGTGTACGAGACCCTGCTTATCGCCCTGGTGGCGGCTATGATGGCTCACTTCGTGGAGATTCACTTCGGCATCGCCATCGCTGCCACGCGCACCTACTTCTGGGTGTATGCCGGGTTGATGGTCACCATCGCTTACGTGCTGAAACCTCAAGAAGTGGTTCCCGCCAGCGTAGAGCCGGACCCCCAACCCAAAAGGCGCAAGAGACGAGGCAAAAAGCGCACTCCGACCGAGGCCCCTGCTCATCCCCCCGCCGAGAGAAGCTGGTTGTGGCCGGTGATGAGCTACGCGCTGCCCCTGGCCGTCATCCTGGCCACCCTGGGCTACGACCTGACCACCAATCAACAGGGCCTTTCCAGCGTGACGGCCATCCTCGGCGCTTCTTTGACCATGCAGATACGCAGCGGGCAGCCAGTCCGCTCGCCAGCCGTGTTATTCCTCTTCCTCATCACCCTCGTTCTGAGCACGGCTATCGCCATCGGCGAGTTGAGCAAGCAAAAAGTCTTCGACCGCGACAGGGGAGCCTGGTGGAAAGCGGCCATGGTGACCGTGGATTTGGCCGTGGGCCTGTGGTTCATCGTCGCCTACTTCCTCGCCTCGCGATTGGCAGCGGTCACCCTGCAGACGGAGTTGATCAGACTCAACAACCTGATCGCCGGCATCCTGCCGCTCTACTACGTGCTGCTGTTCGCCTTGCTCATCATCTTAGCGGCCATCCTGGCCCGACGCGAGCCGGTCACCGGCCCCGCTGTACGGACCAGTAACTTATGGCTCTATCCCCTGCTGACGGTGGCCGCTGTCTATCTGATCGTCTCCACCAATCTCAACGTCATCGTCGCCGACATCTACTTCAAGCAGGCAGAGCCATATCACCGACGCGGGGCCTGGGATGCCAGCATCATCACCCATCAGCAAGCGATCAAACTGGCTCCCAAAGAGGACCAGTATTACCTCTTCCTGGGCTCGGATTTTCTGGAGAAAGCCAAAAGTGTACCGGTCTACCAGAGCGTGCGGACACCCCCTCTGACCGTGGAACA
>JACIWR010000402.1 GCA_014360845.1 Anaerolineae bacterium | reverse complement strand
GGCTATGGCCTTTTGATATTCTTTCAGTTCGATGTAGGCCGCGCCGCGAGAGTAAAAGGTCTCGGCGCTGGAGGGATTCAGCTCCAGGGCGCGGGTGTAGTCCTCCACCGCTTCGGCGAAGAGTCCCAGGGCTGCCCGGGAGTCCGCTCGTGCCCGATAGCAATCCCCGTCATTGGGCAGAAGTTCCAGAGCGCAGTTGAAATCGGCTATGGCTTCCTCGTGTTCGCCCAGCAGGGCTCTGACCAGACCACGGTTGTAGAAGGCCTGGCCGAAATTGGAATCCAGCTCGCAGGCGCGGTTGAAATCCAGCAAGGCCCATTTGTAATCGCGGAAAGCGGTACGGGCGATGCCCCGCGCGGTGTAAGCGGGGGCGTGGTTGGGGTCGAGATCAATGGCCGTGTCCAGGTCCTGGAAGGCTTTCTCGTGCCGTCCCAGTTTCTCGTAAGCCACTCCGCGGCTGTAATAGGCCGCTACCAGCTTGTCATCGAGTTTGAGGGCCTTGTTGTAATCGTCTATGGCGCGGCGGACATTGCCCATCCGTTCGTAGCCGATGCCCCGGCAGTGATAGGCGCGGGCTTCATTGGGGTTGAGGCGGATGGCCCGGTCGAATTGGTCAATGGCTTGCTGGAATTCCTCCTGGGCCAGCAAGACCACGCCCCGGTTATACACGGGCACGGCGCTCTTGGGGAAGAGTTCGGAGACGCGATCGTAGTATTGTATCGCTTTGTCGAAATGTCCCAGGTTGTAGTGGGTGTTGCCCAGTTTGAGGAGGTCATCGGCCCAGCGGGCTTTTGCTTTTTCGTCTTGGGTGTCTTTCTCCCCCATAGCCTCCAGGACGGACTCGATGCGCTCCAGGCGTTCCAGCATCTCGTTGATTCTGGTCGCCACTGCCGCCGGCACGGGAGGGGGGTTCAGAGCTATCATGAAGTCCACCGCCAATCCCGCTTCGACCTGCGCCTTCTCCAGGCGTGTGTAGAGGAGTTGCCGCTCTTCCTGGATCAGGGTATGTTGCTGGCGCAACTTGCCGCGTAATGCTTCTCTTTCCTCGGTCAGGAGGTCGGTTTTCTGCTGGAGGAGGTTCAACTCGTCCTGGTGCAACCGTTCCATGGCCGACCGTTCTCGATCGAAGGCTTTGCCGCGCCAGGCGATAATGGTTGCTAAAATCAGCTCGATCAGGGCGGCCAGCGATAGGATCAGTGGGGGGGCTAAATTGATGAGGTCTAAATCGAAAAGCCAGTAGCGCAGCACCTCTATAGCGTAGAGGGCATAGGGCGAGAGCTGGTATCGAAAGAAATAAATCAGCACGCCCGCCACGGCGATGGCAGCGATGATGATCACCCACCGAAGTTGCTTCAGACGTCGCATGCAAACCTCCTCAAAAGTGCCCGGTGATTGTCTGTGACTAGCTGGTATTATAGTCTATCCTCCGCCGGATGTCAATGTGGGACACACCGCGGGTGTGCGTCAGTTTGGGGCGAGTTTGCGCCCCTTACAGGCCATCTCGCGGAGTACAGTCAGCCCCGGCGTCGAATTTTCCCCTTCTTCCCAATCTCTGCAATTTGTTGTATAATCTATGCGGCATGCGTCTGTTCTACATCTGGCCTCATTTGCACACAAGGTGTGTGCACCTCCACCCCATTCCGGGAAGGGAGGAGACTGCCGACGAGGTCCCAAGGAGTTCCTGCTGATGAAATTGCTGCTTATCCGCCACGGCCAGTCTCAGGGTAATGCCGAACATCGTATTCAAGGCTGGCTTGATTCACCGCTCACCGACCTGGGGCGGGACCAAATGCGTGCCCTGGCCCGTCGTCTACAGGGCGATGGCTGGGGCGTCAGCGCGCTATATGCCAGTGATCTGAGCCGCGCCGCCGAGAGCGGGGAGATATTGGCCGCTGCCCTCGACATCCCTTTCTCGTTGGACGAGCGCCTGCGCGAGTATCACGTCGGTGAGTTCACCGGGCTGACCTGGCAGGAGATTGAAGAGCGTTTTCCAGACCTGGCCGCGCAATGGCAAAGGTCTTCTCGACGTCCCCCTATCCCAGGCGAGGAAGGGGATCAGGCCTTTCGCGCCCGGCTGGTGAAAGCGTTCGAGGAGATAGTCGCAGCGCATCATCCCCAGGAGACGGTAGCTGTGGTAGCTCACGGAGGGACCTTCAACGTCTATCTGAAACATCTGCTGGGCCTGGACCTGGACATACGGGGGCCCTTTGCCTTTGCCAACGCGGCCTTGAGCGTGGTCCAACTGGAGGAATGGGGGCCACGCATTACTTTGCTCAACGATACCTCTCATCTGCGGTGAGATGGGCGAATTCAACAGGACAGGGCTCACATTGAGGTCTCAGGCGCATAGTACGTTTCATAAATGCTCTGGGAGGAGTTAGGAGAGTAAACGATGTATCGAGATTTAGCCGTTTTCAGTGGTTCGGCAAACCCGGACCTGGCCCGCGAGATATGTGAATATCTGGACACGCCGTTGCGGGGCATGGACATCATTGATTTCCCCAATGAGAATATCTTCATCAAATTGCATCGCAGCGTGCGTGGGCAGGATGTGTATGTGATCCAGTCCACATGCCCGCCGGTGAACCGCAATATCATGGAATTGCTGATTATCATTGATACCCTGAAGCGAGCTTCGGCGGAGCAGATCACCGCGGTGATGCCCCTTTTCCCCTACGCGCGCAGTGACAAGAAGGATCAGCCGCGAGTGCCCATCACCGCGCGGCTCATCGCCGATCTGATCACCGTGGCCGGGGCCAACCGCTACATGACTATTGACCTGCACGCGGGACAGATCCAGGGTTTCTTCAGTATCCCCGGCGACGAGCTGACAGCCTTTCACATCTTGAGCGATTATTTCTTGGAGAAGAACATCCCCAACGCTGTGGTCGTCAGCCCCGATCTGGGTTTTGCCAAGAAGGCGCGTAACTTCGCCGAGAAGTTGCACGCCCCCCTGGCGGTGATCGAAAAACGGCGCAAAAGCAGCCTGCGTCCCGAGGCTCTCAACGTCATTGGTGATGTGCGGGGCAAGAACGCCATCCTGGTGGATGACGAGGTTCTGACGGCCGGCACGGTGGTAGAAGCGGTGGATGTGCTGAAGTCCTGCGGGGTGGACCGCATTTTCATCAGCTTTACCCACGCTGTCCTGACCGATCCGGCTACTGAGAGGCTGCGCAGCCTTCCGCTGGAGGAGATCGTGACCACCAACACGGTCACCATCCCGCCGGAGAAGCGTCTGCCGAACATGACGATTCTCTCGGTGGCTCCGTTGTTGGGCGAGGTCATCCGCCGCACGCACTTGGGCATCTCCGTAGGTGAGATGTTCAACGAGTAATGGGCAATGAGTAGTAGCGTCGGGGCTTTGATCCGTCGGAGTTGTACTCCGACGGTGTAGCTGGTGACAGTGCTGGGACCCGGAGTGCAACTCCGGGCCAGCAGAAGGCCATTGGTTACTACTCAGGCTAGCAGGCGCACTGTCCTCCCCAGGCTCGTAGCCCCCGTCCCGGGGGCGTCTCGGCTGAGAAAACCGCGCAAAAGACAGCATCTTGCCGCATGGAACGTCCCCGGG
>JACIWR010000401.1 GCA_014360845.1 Anaerolineae bacterium | reverse complement strand
GAAACATGATTCGAACGCAAGTGCAATTGAGCGAAGAGCAAGCACGAATTTTGCGGGAGTTGGCCGCTGCTCGTCATACTTCCGTCGCCGAGTTGATTCGTCAGAGCGTGGATAACCTGATCCAGACGGCGAGGGAACTCGACGTTGAAGAGCGCCGTAGACGAGCTATCGCCGCTGCAGGCCGATTCCGTTCAGGAGTTTCGGATATATCTGCTGCCCACGATGAGTATCTTGCCGAGGCTTTGCAGGAATGAGAGTATTCGTTGACACTTCAGCCTTCTTCGCTGTTCTCGATGCTGACGACAGGAATCATGACGAGGCCAAGCGGGTCTGGCAGGATTTGCTAACCCAAGAGGCGGTCTTGGTCTGTAGTAACTACGTGTTAGTGGAGACCCTGGCTTTGGTACAACACGGGCTCGGCATTCCCGCTGTGCGCACTTTCCAGGAGGACATCGTCCCCGTGCTGAACATTGAATGGGTGGACGAATCCGTGCATCGCGTGGGTATCGCTAGCGTCCTGGCAGCAGCGCGCAAAGGGTTGAGTTTAGTGGATTGCACCAGTTTTGAAATCATGCGGCGGCTGGGGATCAAGATGGCTTTTACCTTCGACCGGCACTTCGAGGAGCAGGGAGTGCAATGCTTGCCCTAGCGCCAAGGCACGCAGTGTCTGCCCGGCGAGATGGGCTCAGGGCACGACAGCGGGCCGCCGCTACGGATATTGTAGTCTACTGAAATCGGTCAGGTGACATCATGTCATTGTTGGAGGTGCACCACCTCACCAAATATTACGGCGCTGAGCGCTTCCCGGACGACATCAGCTTCGCCGTGGACAAGGGGGAGATCGTCTGCCTGCTGGGTCCCTCGGGCTGCGGCAAGACCACTTTGTTGCGCATCATCGCCGGCCTGGAGACCCCTGATAGCGGGCAGGTGTTGTTTGAGGGGCGCGACCTGCGGGATGTGCCTGTTCACCAGCGCAACTTCGGCCTCATGTTTCAGGATTATGCTCTCTTTCCCCACAAAAACGTCTTCGAGAACGTGGCTTTCGGCCTGCGCATGATGCATCTGCCGCGAGGGGAGATCGAAGCCCGGGTGAGAGAGATTCTGGAGTTGGTTGGGTTGTCCGGCTTTGAGCGGCGGGATGTGAACCTGCTTTCGGGGGGTGAGCAGCAGCGGGTCGCCCTGGCGCGCAGCCTGGCCCCTCGCCCGCGCTTGCTCATGCTGGACGAACCGCTGGGTTCCCTGGATCGCACCCTCCGCGAGCGCTTGATGAACGAGCTGCGGGTCATTCTCAAGAGTGTAGGCGTCACCGCTCTCTACGTCACCCACGATCAAGAGGAGGCCTTCGCCGTCGCCGACCGGGTGATAATCATGAATCGCGGGCGTAAAATCCAGGAAGGCACGCCCCAGGAAGTTTACCGTCACCCGGCTACCGAGTTTGTGGCCCGCTTTCTGGGTCTGACTAACCTGCTGCCCGGCAGAGTGGTCGGCGTAGATAAAGGGCGTGTAGAGGTTGAAACGGAAATCGGTCACTTGAAAATCGGTGATTGGGGTGGACATTGGCAGCCGGGGATGGAGGCGACGGTATTGATCCGGCCCGAAGCGGCCAGTCCAGGAGAGTGCCCACCCGGCGGCGACAACACCATCAGCGCTACATTGACGGAGCTCTCTTTTCGCGGTGGATATTACCGGCTGGTCGTCCGTCACGCCAGCGGCCTGGAGTTGAACTTCTCCATCCCGATGGCAGAAGAAACGCTGCCCCGGCCTGGTGAGACCGTTCACCTGCCGCTGCGCAGTGAAGCCATTTCCCTGCTGGCTCCGGACGTTCGCGGGTCACAGTCCTGATCTGCTTGCGAAATCGTGCTTACGGGTGTGCGTCAGTTCACTGGGCGAAGTTGGGGTAGCCTCCAGCACCGCGAAGGCATACTGTCGTGACCGGGGTTGCGCGGTAAGAAACCGCGCCTACCATATTCTGAGGGGATGGGAGAGGTCTCCGAGGCCAGGGCACAGCAGCAACTCGCCCCACAAGTGAAATACACCCCGCGCTTACCCGCGATTTGGCGTAGATTGGCTTCTGTGGTATAATACGTCGCGGTGAGTCACACTTAACCCTCCTGTCGGCCTCGACAGGGGAGAGGAATGAGGCATATGGAGGAGACGCTAAAGTCGTCCTCTCTGAACACAAGAAACGGAAAACTACTGACCATCCTCAATTCTCTTCTCCCTAGAGCACGAACACACCCTCCCACCTCTTTCAGGACATTTCTATTGCGCTACGCTTCCCACCTGGCCATCATTGGTCTGATAGTTTTCGCCTTGTCCCTGGGCGGGGTCCAATTGCCGCGCGCCGATGACCCGCAGCTTCAGCTTCCCACGGCTGCGCCTGGTCTGGGCCAACGCTCTTACACTGCTTTGGCCGACCGCGGCAATCTGCTCCCTGCGGAACGCTCCACCCTGGTTCGTTACCCTGTCCCCCACACCACCATCCCCGATCGCTTGCGGCGAGGAGTCATTACCTACACCGTGCAATCTGGCGATACGGTGACCGGCATCGCCGCCCACTTTGGCCTCAAATGGACCACCATCATGTGGTCCAACGAGCACCTGGAGGATAACCCCGATCTCCTTTTGCCGGGGCAAGTGCTCAACATCTTGCCCGTAGACGGGGTGTATCACCTGATTCGCGAAGGCGATACCCTTGCCAAGATCGCCAAAGAGTACGAGGTCGAAGTCGCCGATATTACCGATTGCCCCTTCAACTCCGTGCAGAGTGATGCCAGTCTGCGCGTGGGCGAATATCTGATCGTGCCCGGAGGCAGGAAGCCCTACGTGCCGGTGGTCTTCCGTCCCACTTACACCGGTCCCTTCCCGGCCGACGCGCCACGTGGCTCCGGCCAATTCATCTGGCCTACGCAGGGCCGTTTGACCGATCCTTTCGGCTACACGCGCAACCGCTGGCACACCGGCATAGACATAGCCAATTCCAAAGGCACTCACGTTTACGCTGCCGATAGGGGCTATGTCCGCCAGGCAGGGTGGACCAAGATGGGCTACGGTGTGCTGGTCATCATTGACCACGGGAATGGATACTGGACCTATTATGCCCATCTCAGCGCGGTGTGGGTCTACGCCGGGCAGTACGTGGAGAAGGGGCAGTGGATTGGCAACATAGGAAGCACGGGGCGTTCCACCGGTCCGCATCTCCATTTCGAGGTGCGCCGGAACAATGAGCCTATCAACCCGATGGATATGCTGCCTCCGCGCTAGGGTTGTTCGGCTGGTGATGCTCTCCCAAACGCGGCGCAAGACGCCGCGTTTTTTGCATTCGGGGATGTCCCTGAGAGCCCCCGCCAACGGCTGTGTCCTGCGCGAAGTCGAAAGGGAGGCGAATGGCGGGGAGATGTTTACAACTGTTCTCGCGGAGTCCCCTTTGCTCGCGCGGAGTTAAACTCCGCGAGAGCAAGGACCCCTACAGGGCGCAAACCCGTCCCAAAAGTGAGATACCCCCTCGATGGAGGAGGGTGTTGTCAAAATTAGCATTCGAGGGTAAAATAAAGGCTGTCAAGTGCGTGGTCG
>JACIWR010000400.1 GCA_014360845.1 Anaerolineae bacterium | reverse complement strand
GCAGGCGCACTGTCCTCCCCAGGCTCGTAGCCCCCGTCCCGGGGGCGTCTCGGCTGAGAAAACCGCGCAAAAGACAGCGTCTTGCCGCATGGAACGTCCCCGGGACGGGGACTTGGAGCATAGGCTGAGTAGTCACGGGCCGGATTGACCATCCGCCTCAGGGTTGGGGGATTTGGTAATTTCCCCAGGTCGGTGTATAATCGCAGGAAATGCCTTACGGAGGTCATCATGCGTCACTCAACGCGTCGTCTGGTTCCCTTGCTGGGCCTGGTGGTGGTGCTGCTCTCATTGGCGTGCGCACCATGCAGTTGCCTCTCGCGCTTCGGGGAACCCCCGCCGACGGAGCCCGTCCCGGTCTCAAAGGAGGCAGCGCAAAGCCTGGAGCAGAAACTCAGCGAAGCGCTCTCCAAAGCACAAAACGGTGAATTCACCATCACCGCCACCGATGAAGAGGTCACTTCTCTGATCGCTTACCAGATGGAGAAAGCCAGCGACACCCCCATGCGCGATGTACAAGTGCACTTTAGCGATGGCCGTATTCACGTCTGGGCTATTTTCGCCGACGTGCTCCCCTTCGACATGGGCGTCTCCCTGGTGGCCACGGCGACCGTAGTGGATGAGCAACTCCAGATTGATATTGTGGAATCGTCGGCCGGTGTGATCCCGCTGCCGCAGAGCCTGCTGGATTCTCTTTCGCGCATCGTAAACGAAACCATCGCCGAGGCAGAGACGAGAGTGCCGCAACAGGTGCGCATCACGGAAGTGGTCATCGGCGATGGAGAGATCACCGTATCCGGCAAGATTTCCAAGCTTTCAGAGTGATCTTGCCCTAACCCGGCCTAGCCGGAGCCCAAAAGCCTTACCTCCAAGGACACAAAGAGCACGAAGGGAACCACGTTTTTGCCCTTTGTGTCTTTGGAGTCCTTCGTGTCCTTTTAGGACGGGCTTTCCAGCTCGTCCTACTGTTCTTCTTCAGTGAGTGGCTCTTCGCTCGCGGGGGTGATTTCGAGCGGCTGAGGAGTCACCGCTGGCTTCTCCGGCTGCTTCACAGGCACAGGACGAGTGGGGGGCAACCCTTTCGGATATGGCGCGGCCTTAATGGTGACCTTGACCTCGCGGTCTAGCTTGAGCCCCAGTTTCTGTTCCACGATCTCGGTGACTACCTGCTGCACCTCCTGGGCTTTGGCGGGCACTTCCACGTGAGGGCCGGTCTCAGCGTAAATCTCCACGCGCACTGCCTTCCCCTTGCTTATCACGCGGGGTTTGACCTTGATGACCCCCGGAATCTGGTCCACATGATAGGCCAGATGAGCGGCAATGGAGTCCGTCATCAATTCCGCACGCCCCTCCACTCCCTGGATGGCGACCGTGCGAGCCCGCGGGCGGCGTAGCTCCAGGATGATGAGGAACAGGAAAATCAGAAAGATCAACACCGCGATGAGCAAGCGCACCAGAAAGAAAGCCATCTGCTCAGCAGCCCCAGCCTGAGCCACTACCATCAAGCTGTCATTGAGTGCCATTAGGCTTCTTTGCAAAGCCCCAATTATCGGGCCGGGGACAATCACTACTGCCGGCAGAGCGATAGCCAACGCGATCAGCAAAAGAACGACCACGATTCTGTTTATCGTGTTCATCATACCCTCCCTCCCAGGTTATCTGATTTGGCTCGCGTATCAATATTATACACCAGGTAGCAGTGGATAACAACTACCCAAGCCGGGTGTGCGTCAGTTTTGGGGCGAGTTTGCGCCTTGTAGGGGAGCAACGGCGCTGCGCCCTGAGCTGAAGACGCACCGCCGTGTAACAGGCGGTGCTGGTTGCGGGAGGAAGAGAGCCCTACCCGCCACCTCGGAGTTCGGCCAAGCCCTTGTCCGGCGAAGCTGTCACCCACAAGCCTGGCGGGGACTTCCCCTAAGCCGCTCCACCTTCGCCACCAGAACGCCCACTACCCCAAGCAGGGTAAACACGCTGACCACCACGCCCCACACCAGCGTCTTGGGTCGGTAATGGAACTCGATGGTGTGATGTCCAGCCGGGACATACACTGCTCGAAAGAGCACGTTAGCGCGGTAAATGGCAACCTGCCGACCATCCAGTGTCGCCTGCCAGCCGGGATAATAGGTGTCGCTGAGAACCAGGTAGGCCTCGCTCTCCGTCTCCACATCTACAACGACCCGCTCCGCCGAGTAGGTGATGATGCGCACCCGGTCCGTGTCCGCGTCGCCCCCGGACAACTCCGGCGCTTCTTCGCTCCCCTCCGCCGCCAGTAGAACCTCATCCCCCGGCTCGAATCCGGCCGCGGTCATAGCCGACAACGCCGCCTCATCGCTCTCCACCACGCGCGCGCGATGAACCAGGAAAGCACGGGACAGATTATCCAGGTTCTCGTAGATTTTCACATCGCCGGAGTGCACCAACCGGAAGCGCCCCATGGTGGAGACGATAACCGGCTCACTGGTGCCGGTCCGCGCGTCAATCAAACTCAGACCGCGCACGTGTAACCGACCCTGCGGAGCCAGATAGCGAATAGTTATCTGGCGGCGGACGGCAGCCGCACCCAATTCCAGCCGGGTGATGTAATCGTTGCCGTCCGGGTTATCCCGCCAGTGGTGTCCCACCCGCGCCTGGCGATGAGCTTCGCTGCCGGTGTATAACCCCTCGGCGGTATCCACTCCGGCACGAAGCAGATGACGCTGCTCGCTCCCATCGGCGCTGGTGATCAATACCTCGGCCACCGGCGCGCCATCGGGCAGGCTGTCCCCACCATCTAAATACGAAACCAGCCCCACAGAAGTTGCAGCCAGCGGCGGCAGGTCACCCATCACCACCTGGGATGCCGCATCCTCCCCCAAGATCGCCCGAAACTCCAGGTCGTAGAACACGTCGTCAATCCACACATCGTACACCTTATCGGTGATCACATATTTCACGTTGAGCAAAGCCAGCAGCCGCGCCGACGGTACCTGCTTGAGCTGTTCGCGCAGCCGGCCGTCGGGAGAGAGCTCATCCTCAGGCAGAAAGAGCCGCTGCAAAGTCACATAGCGACGCAGGGGCAACACACCGCCATCATACCCGTCCACGCTGGGGATGCCATAAAGCAGGGGGAGATTGGGAGCCAGAATCTCTTTCCACTTCGCCGCCACCACGTAATCGTAAATAGCCTGCTCCGGCAGGTGCGCGGCGAACATCTGCTGAATCTCCCCCAAATCGCCGGGATCGTAAGTGATTCCCGACATGGAAAGAAAACGATACGGCTCGCCGTCTTGCTCAGCGGCCAGGATGTGAGCGGGCGCGGTACGCAGCGAGGTGAGGGCCTCCGGCGCAGTGGGATGATTGTAGGGCAAGGCCCAACTGGCGACGAAAAGCTCCAGCAAGATAAGAGCAGAATACAGGTGACGCCAGCCCCGCCGCCGCCAGAGCATCAACCCCAATCCTATCGCAGTCAGCACCAGCCAGGCCAGCGCCGTCCGCCAGCCGGGACGCGCCAGGAGCAGCACTGCTCCCATCCCAACCACGACCAGTCCCGCCAGCCATCCCCCCTGCCAGAGATTGGAAACTGGCCCCCGTGCTTTGTCATTCGCCATTGGCCATTGGACATTCGCAATTCG
>JACIWR010000040.1 GCA_014360845.1 Anaerolineae bacterium | reverse complement strand
TTACCAGCTTGGGGAGGCGATTGATGAAGCAATTATGGGCTCCATGGCGGATGAAATATCTGGTCGCAGATAAAGAAGAAGGGTGCATTTTCTGCAATAGAATTGCTGAATCCTGTGACCAGGAGAATTATATCCTCTACCGCGGAGAGAGGGGCTTTCTAATTCTCAATCTATACCCCTACAATAGCGGCCATATGATGGCCGTACCTTACGCTCACGTCCCCAGCCTGGAGGATTTGGATGCCGAGACCCTGACCGAACTCATGCTTTTGGTGAATAAGGGGCTGGCCGCTTTGCGCCAGGCGATGTCACCGCAGGGCTTCAATATCGGGGTCAACATTGGTGAGGTGGCCGGGGCGGGCATCGTCGGTCATGTGCATATCCACATCGTGCCCCGTTGGGGGGGCGATACCAATTTCATGCCCGTTCTGGCCGAGACGCGCGTGATCCCTGAATTGCTGGATGAAACATACGAGCGATTGCGGTCTATTTTTAGCACGACATAAAGGGTAGGGCGGAGGCAGCGGGTTAGCGACGGGCCGTGGCAAATGATGAGCTGGATTGGGAAAATCAAGAGAGCGGCCTACCTGCCGTTGCGGCGGGTAGGCGGCTTACGGGTCTTGTGTCGGTAGGTGCAAGGAACGGGAGTGCGCGTTCGGTGCCGACCGAGACCACGCTTGACCCGCCGCCAACTCGCCCTACAAGGGGGGCTGAAAACGGGGTACGGGTGCTGGTGTAATGGGAAGTAAACTCCAATGGGGTCGGTTGTGGGCGGACCTGCGAAGCATTGCTCTGCCCACCAGGGCGCAGTGGCGGGCTATGTTACCTCGCGCGGTGCGCCAGTTGCCGTGGCGGCATCTCTACACGATAGAGGACCGCAACGTATGGCACCTTTACATGGACATAGCCTGGTTCGGCGTTTTGAACGGCGTGGCCACCACGTTTACCAGCGTGTTCGCCGTCCGTCTGGGAGCCTCCGATACCCTCATGGGCTGGCTTTCCGCCCTGCCGGCTTTAATCAATGTGCTGTGGCTGATACCCTCGGCGTGGATCATCGAGAGACAGCGCCGGCGGATGCCCATTTTGCTGCTCAACGGTTTCCTGCACCGCCTGGGGTATTTGTTGGTCGCCCTGGTGCCGTGGATTTTGCTGCGCTATCGTGCCGAGGCCGTGGTGGCGCTCATCGCGCTGACGGCTTTCCCCTCGGCGATGGCCGGCATTGCTTTCACCTCGCTCCTGGCGGACGCCGTCCCCGCGGCCCGAAGAGCGCGGGTGGTGAGTGTGCGTAACACATTGCTCGCTGCGGTGAGCACGTTCACCGTGTTAGTCGGGGGCAAGTTATTGGACCTGATTGCTTTCCCGGTTAACTATCAATTGCTCTTCATCGTGGCTTTTTTGACTTCACTGGTGAGTTTGCACCAGTTGGGACGGGTTCGCGCTCCGGAGGCCATTGCCCCGGTGGTTCGTGAGTGGTCCTGGTCCTGGCAGTCTCTGACCCAGTCTCTGAGGAGGGTGTGGAACCGCAAGGATTTCGTCCGCTTTGCGCTGAGCTCCTTCGTTTTCAACTGGGGATTGTACATGCCCTCCGCCCTGTACAGCATCTACCGGGTGAAGTATCTCCACGCTTCGGATACGTGGATTGGCTTGTTGACCACGGTTTATAACCTGACAACCATGCTGGCCTACGTGCGCTGGGGACGTTTCACCGCCAAACGCGGCGACCGGCCAGCTCTGCTCATCTCCAGTCTGGGTTTGGTGTTTTACCCCACCCTGACCGGTCTATCTCCGCGCCTGGAACCGCTGTTGGCCGTATCTCTGCTGGGTGGGTTCTTCGGCGCAGGGCTGAACCTGGCCTTGTTCAACGTGATGCTCCGGGTATGTCCCGAGGAGCGGCGGCCCAGCTACGTGGCCATCTACAACACACTGGTGAACATCGCCGCTTTTAGCGCGCCCCTGGTGGGTACTTTCCTCTCGGATAGGCTGGACATCCGAGTGGCATTGATCCTGTCCGGCGCGGTGCGGTTGCTGGGCGTCGCGGCCTTTTACTGGCTTTCACCCCGCGAGCCGGCGAGCTAAGGGGACATCCTTCGACTCCGTGCGCCCTCTCGCTGTCGCTCAGGGTCGCACTCCGCTCAGGATGATCACTGTTCCCAGCGGAGCGCAGTCGAAGGGACATCCTGAGCGGAGCGAGCACAGCGAGCGCAGTCGAAGGGACATCCTGAGCGGAGCGAGCACAGCGAGCGCAGTCGAAGGAGGCATCCTGAGCGGAGCGAGCACAGCGAGCGCAGTCGAAGGGGGCATCCTGAGCGGAGCGAGCACAGCGAGCGCAGTCGAAGGAGGCATCCTGAGCGGAGCGAGCACAGCGAGCGCAGTCGAAGGAGGCGGGACTCGGCCAGGGCTCCACTGGATTGGCGCAAAGCCGTGTTTTCTGGTACAATCATCATGGTAGCTCCAAATCCAATCGTGGTCCTTTTTCGGCCACAGAATCACACAGAAGATTAAACTTTCTGTGAAAATCCGCGTGTTTCTGTGGCGAAATCGAACCGCCCACGGTTAAGTGAGGCGCTACCTCATGCATACATATCATGGCCGGGTTGCTCTCGTCCCAGCCGTTTAACCGTTGATCTTACCAAAACATGCGCTTCAAGGAGGAAGAACATGTCTCGTGATCGCGAAGTCGTCATTGTCAGCGCAGTGCGCACCCCCATTGGCCGCTTCCAGGGCACCCTGGCTCCGCTATCCGCACCGCAGTTGGGGGCTGTGGTCATCAAAGCCGCGGTGGAGCGGGCCGGGATTGATCCGGCCACAGTTGACGAAGTACTGATGGGTTGTGTGGTGCAGGCCGGTCTGGGACAGGCCCCCGCGCGGCAGGCGTCCATCGGCGCCGGCATCCCGCCCACCGTGGGCGCGACTACGGTGAACAAGATTTGCGGGTCGGGCCTGAAAACGGTGATGCTGGCAGCCGGGATGATAAAGGCCGGGGACGCGGACGTCATTGTCGCCGGGGGCATGGAGAGCATGAACAACGGCCCCTACCTGTTGCCCCAGGCTCGTTTCGGCTATCGGCTGGGCCACGGACAGTTGCTCGACGCCACAGTACACGATGGCTTGTGGTGCTCTTTCGAAAACCAGCACATGGGCAACGCGGCGGAGTGGATCGCGCGGGAATATGGTCTCACGCGGCAGGAACTGGACGAGTTCGCCCTGAGAAGCCACCAGAAGGCCATCGCGGCCATTGACGCCGGTTATTTCAAAGACGAGATCGTGCCTGTACAGGTCCCTCAGCGCAAGGGGGACCCTGTCCTCTTCGATACTGATGAATCTCCTCGCCGAGATACCTCCATGGAAGCCCTCTCCAAACTCAAGCCCGTTTTTCAAGAAAACGGCCTGGTCACGGCGGGAAATTCGCCGGGCATTACCGATGGCGCGGCGGCGACGGTGGTGATGAGCCGCGCCAGAGCTGAGGAACTGGGCCTCCAACCGCTGGCGCGGATCACCGGATACGCGCAGGCCGCGGTCAAGCCGTTAGAGGTGTTCACCGCGCCCATCTTTGCCGTGCGCCGACTTTTGCAAAAAACGGGTACTACCCTGGATGACTATGACCTCATTGAGATAAACGAGGCCTTCGCCGCGCAGGTTCTGGCCGACGGCAAAGAGTTGGGCCTGGATTGGGATAAGGTCAATGTCCACGGTGGGGCCATCGCCCTGGGCCACCCCATCGGGTGCAGCGGTACGCGCATTTTGGTCACTCTGATTTATACCCTGCGTCGGCGGGGACTGAAGACCGGGCTCGCTACCCTTTGCCTGGGAGGTGGCGAGGCGGTGGCCATGAGCATCGAGCTGGAGAAGTAAGCGGGGATGGGTAACAAGTAACGAGGAATGGGAGGAGCTTTGTGATGGATGAGGATTCAGAGCAGAACAATCGAGCACGGGAGGGGGCCGGCCGCCGCTTAAGCCGCCGCGATTTCCTGCGGGGTGTCGCCGGGGCGACGTTGGCCGCGCTGGCGTCGGCGTGTCGCCGCTCTGTTCCTGAGCCTGTGCCCACCACTACTCCTCTGCCCACCACTACCACTGAAACCCAGACTTTCCTGCCGCTGGTCGGCGGGGAAGCGCAGACGCCCACCCCGATGACCACAGCGGACCCTTCACCGGTGGGATCACCGACGCCCGCGCCCACGCCCACCCCCACCCCGTTCCCGCCAGGGCCGCCCAGCAAACTGGGGCTTTTCATCATCCGTCCCCATGCCCAGATTTACGATTTAATGAGCACCGGCAATGTGGCCCTGATCAAGACCATTGAACACGATCCCGTGTTTCTGAGCGAGATCAAGGCCCTGTCGCCCAACGCTTTGTTTGTGGGCCGCGTGCTCATGCCCCAGGTGGAATTGAGCACAATGAACCCGGAGGCCGAGGCGCGACGGGTGGTGGATCTGCTCCTGCCGATAGCCGGTGACCCGCGACGCATGGAGGTGTTCGACGCCTGGGAAGGGTACAACGAGCCCGTGGCCTCCGATGTGGATCAGATGAAAAGGCTGGCCGACCTGGAGGCGGAGCGGGTGCGCCTCCTGGCCGGATACGGCATCCGCTCGGTGATCGGCAACTTCAGCGCCGGACGGCCTCCCTTGGAACACTGGCCTCATTTTCGGCCCGCTTTGGAGGCGGCACGAGAGTACGGGGGATACCTGGGCCTGCATGAGTACTCCGCACCGCTAATGCACTTCGGCGTCGAGGGCGATGAGGGCTGGTTGACCTTGCGCTACCGCAAAGTCTACCGCCAGTATCTCATCCCCGCCGGCCTGGATCTGCCCCTGGTGATCACCGAGTGCGGGATAGACGGCACCGTGGGGAGCAGTCGGCCTGGTCCCAAGGGGCAGGGTTGGCAGCACTTTGTAGAGTATTGGGCGGAGCTGGGAATGGGGTCTGACGGCGCGGGCAACTACATTGAGCAATTGGCCTGGTACGACAACGAGTTGGCGAAGGATGACTACGTCGTGGGCGCGGCCATCTTCGCCATAAATGCCACAGAAGACTGGCGGACCTATGACATCCTGGGAGAGGCCGCCGACATCCTGAAACAATACCTGGCGGTACACCCGCCCCGTTGAGCCAATCTTTCGCCAGCTTACCTTTTTCGGTGAAGCCATTTGTTGTTTCGTCAAAGGTTAGCCCTGGAGCAGAACCGGGCTGACACAATCGCAAAGGAGGGAGCGAAACGATGGAGATCAAAAAAGTCGGTGTGGTAGGTTGCGGGCTGATGGGCTCCGGCATCGTCGAGGTCTGCGCCCGCGCGGGATACGATGTGGTCGTCCGCGAGGTGAACGACGAGCTACTGCAGAAAGGCCTGGAGCGGGTCAAGAAATCCATGTCCAAGGGTGTGCAAAGAGGCAAACTCTCCCAGGAGGACATGGACGCCGCCTGGCAGCGGATTCAGGGCACGACAACCCTGGCCGACATGGCCGATTGTGACCTGGTCATCGAAGCGGCGGTGGAGAAGATGGAAGTGAAGAAAGCCATCTTTGCCGAGCTGGATAGCATCGTCCCGCCCCACGCCATCCTGGCCAGCAATACCTCATCCCTGTGCGTAACGGAGATGGCCTCGGTGACGAAGCGCAGCGATAAGGTGTTGGGCATCCACTTCTTCAACCCCGTACCGGTGATGCCTCTCATCGAGTTCGTGCGCACCATTCTCACCAGTGACGAGACGATGGAGATCGCCCATAAATTCGGGGCCTCCCTGGGAAAGACGATGGTCACGGCCAAAGACACCCCCGGCTTCATCGTCAACCGCCTGCTGGTACCCTATCTTCTCGATGCGGTGCGCATCTACGAGGCGGGCCTGGCGAGCAAAGAAGACATTGATACGGCCATCCACCTGGGACTCAGCCATCCGATAGGCCCCCTGGCCCTGCTAGACTTCGTGGGCCTGGACACCTGCCTTTTCATCGCCGATGCCATGTACGAGGAATTCAAGGATCCGCGCTACGCTGCGCCGCCTTTACTGCGCCGGATGGTACTGGCCGGCCATTTGGGCAGGAAAAGCGGAAAGGGCTTCTACGATTACGCCTAACCCGGCCTAGTCGGAGCCCAAAAGCCTTACCACAAAGGACACAAAGAGCACGAAGGGGACTACGTTTTTTCCTTTGTGTCCTTGAAGTCCTTCGTGTCCTTTGTGGTGAAATTCTTGCCCAACGAGCAAGGATCTCCCTTGGAAGGTGCTGGCTCCCACTTCGCCCATGGCACAGGCGCGGGATGCGCCCCCTCGCATTAGGAGGAGCATATGAAGTACGAATACCTTCTGATTGACCGAGAGCCCCCTATCGCCATCATCACCATCAACCGCCCCCAGGTCCTCAACGCCTTGAGCCAGGAGGTGTTGGACGAACTCAGCCTGGCCATTGATGAATTGAACGCCGACACGCAGATAGGAGCCCTCATCCTCACCGGGGCGGGCCAGAAGGCCTTTGTCGCCGGTGCAGACATCAGCCAATTCAACGATTTGACCACCATGTCTCAAGCTGCGGAGTTCGCCCGCCGGGGCCAGGCGGTGCTGGACAGAATCGAACGCCTGCCCAAGCCGGTCATCGCTGCCATCAACGGCTACGCCCTGGGCGGTGGGTGCGAACTGGCCATGGCCTGCGACATCCGCATCGCCGCCGATACCGCCCGTCTGGGCCAGCCCGAGATCAACCTGGGGATCATCCCCGGTTACGGGGGCACCCAGCGCTTGCCCCGGCTGGTAGGGCGGGGCATGGCCAAGTACCTGGTGCTCACCGGCGAGCACATCTCGGCTGAAGAGGCGCGACGTATCGGTCTGGTCGAGTTCGTCGTCCCCGCCGCCGAGTTAATGGATTTCTCCCGCGAGCTGGCTCGTAAGCTGGCCAGCAAAGCGCCCATTGCCCTGCGCCTGGCGAAAAAAGCGATCAACAAGGGATTGGAGGGCAGTCTCTCGCAGGGGCTGGTTTATGAGGCAGACCAATTCGGCGCGGTCTTTGACACCAGGGACCGGGTAGAGGGCGTCAACGCTTTCCTGGAGAAGCGCAAACCCGTCTGGGAGGGACGGTAATCGTACATCGAGCGGCGGGCGGCCAGGCACTGCCGCTGGATTGCGCCGCCCGCCACCGGCTATCAGCCATTGGCCTTCGAGATGATCAACCTGCACAATCACACCACCTGGTCCGACGGCTATCTCACGCCGCAGCAGCTTGCTGACGCCGCCGTCGCGGCCGGGCTAACTCACGTAGGCATAACAGATCACTATCGCACTAACAAGCTGGGCCGCAGTGGCAAGTATGTGGACCTGCCACAGCTACTGGACTATATTGTCGAACTCCGCTTGCTGGCCAAGTGGTATGCCAAGGAGATCAAAGTTTTGGTCGGCCTGGAGATTGACTTTTCCGCGCGCACGCAGTTGGAGCCACTGCTGACCAGTCAACTGCTCAACCAGCTTGACTACGTGCTCTTCGAGTACGTGGCCGATGCGGAGTGGTATGGCCACTCGTTGGACAAGCTGCTGACAATCCGTCCCCAGATCACTGTGCCCGTGGGGCTGGCCCATAACCCCCTGGCCCGCAACTTCGAATTACTGTTGGAGGCGGAGGACCTGGTCGCCATCTTGGAAGACCACGCCATCTTCGTCGAGCTGTGCCCCGCGCGGCGCAATGCCGTCTTCGCTCCAGATGGAAGGCCCGTGCTTCCCTACCGCTATCCGACGGCCTACAATGAGGCCCTGTGGCAGGCTTTCAGCCGCAGTCAGGTGCTGTTCTCCATCGGCAATGATGCCCACCACAGCACGGCGGAAATAGGGATGGTGGGTGACGCCTGGGAGTTTCTGCGAGAGCATGGCTTGCTCGACCGCCTGGTTACGGAGCATTTCTGGAAGTGATGAACTTTGGTAACGCTCAGGCGGGCGGTTGAAACCGCGCCATAGAGCCTACGGCTGGCTGTCCGCCTACGCGGACAGGAGCGTCCACGTAGGTGGACGCCTGGCCGAAGGCTTTCAGAGGCGATTTCAATCGGCGGCAGGGACAGTCTGAGCAGTTATTTCGGGCATGGGACGTCTGGTCACCATGCGATGAAGTGAATGCCCTATAACCCGGAGCTGGAAGCCTTCGGCCCTAGCGTTCGACCGGCTCACGCTGAGGAATCCTGCCTTCGCTTTGTATCCGGAGGGTGACCATGGAAGAGAGGCGACGCACGGTAATCGTTGTTGTGGGCATATCCATTGGCCTGTTCCTGTTGACCTTACTCTGCGCCCTCGTGTTCAACCTGCGGGGGCGGCAGAGGACTCCACCCCCGACTCTCCCGCTACCCACCGCTCCCATTTACACCGACGCCGCAGCCCTGGCCCCCACTCAAGACGACTTACCCCAATACCGGCTGGAGGATGACCACCACCTGGAGGGGGCGGGAAACGTGCCCGGAGCCCGGCGCATTGCCGGCTACGAATGTCTGTGGTCTACCGGGGACCCCGACACGATCGCCTACGGGGCCTACAACGTCACCGTCCGCATCGAACTATTCGAGGACGAAAGCGCCACCGAGACAGCGTACAAACAGCGGCTGACCGAGATTGAGGAGGCTATCGTAACCGGTGAGGAAAGCGGATTAGGGGTGGCCCAGGAGATAGCAGCGCCAACGGTGGGGCGGAAAGCCACCGCTTATCAGCTCAAGGGGGCGGTGCAGGATGAGCAAGGGCAAACCCGCCAGGTGACGGCGTACACCGTGGTTTTTACGCAACGCAACGGCGTGGTAATGGTGACCACCTTGGGCTACAAAGATTACCGCCTCCTGGACGACGCTGTGCGGCTGGCGCAATCCATTGCGCGGCGCATGCCCTAGAGGCGATTGCAGGTTAGGTTGCCCGACCGCGTATGCAAGGGCGGTTGGGCCCAATCGTCCGTGGCGCATTCATGCTCAACTTTGCTTGTGCGCTTCCCGATGCTGGCGCTCCAGCTCTCGTACCCTCGCCTCCAATTGCTGAAGCAGAAGTAGCACCTGCCCCAGCACCTGCTCGATGGTCAGATTCCCCTTGCCCCACTCGCGGATGATAAACTCTAGCGGATAAGTCCCCATTTCCCCCTCCTTCTTTTCTACACGTCAACGTGTTAGAAAGGCCAAAATAAATAGCGAGGTTTTGACCTCGCTATTTATTATACACGCAGACGTGTAAAATGTCAAGAGCGAAAGGTCAGGCCGCCCCTGCCCGCCGTAGGCCGACACCCTTCGCCTCCGCTCAGGGCGCAGCCCTTCGATTTCACTCAGGGCGCAGCAGCGGCCGGCCGCTACGGGACAGAGCTGCTCCAAACTGAAGCGCACCCGGGGCAAGCTTCGGCCCGCCGTGCCAGAACAGCAGCCTTCTGCTTACTGCTCCCACGCGGCCCAGTTCCTGTCCTCTTTGGAATGTGGGGAGCTTTGTTTGCTGGAGCTTTCCTCGTCCGAGGCCGATTCGGCAGCTTGTTCGGCATCGTAAACGAAGCCGACCCTCTCCGCCACCAGCGTCAGCAGGCGACTCATCCCTCCTCGCGGGCGATACTTCCCCGTCTCCCATTCGCTGACCGTCTGCTGGCGAGTGCCCAGTTCCTCGGAAAGCTCTTTTTGAGTCATCCCCATGTGACGGCGGAGGGCTTTGATGCTCTCCGCGTCCCACTCGTATTTGACTTTACGCTTCGCGGTCATGGCTACTCTTCCCCCGCTTTTTTCTGGTGAAGATTGTACACGTAAACGGGAGAAAGGTCAAGGTGAGCTTCGCTGCTGGGTGTATTCACTCCTGGGGCGAGTTTGCACCCCGCAGAGGCGCAGCATGCTGCACCTCTACGGGGATGATCAGAGCCATTGCAAAAGGTGCAGAATCATCGGTGTCTTTTGTGGGCAAAAGAACCCTATTGAACGACGAAGCTCGCGACCCAGATGGGCAGGTCCGGTTTCGGGCTCATGGCCTGCCAGGCCTCGTCGGTCAAACGCTCGCTCATGGGCTGCAGGAACTCGTAGTAAGAAAACACCCCACCCTGGGCGAGAACGGTCTGGCCCTCGACGGGGACGATAACGTAAATCGTGAAAGCATCGCCCACGGCTTCTTCCAGCACCTGATTGGTGTTGGTATCGGTATGCACGTCGGCGACGATGGCCATTCTCTCATCGGCTTCGGAGGCCAGCTCATCGGTGAGTTCGGCGGAAAAAGTTGTGAGCCCCTCCAAGCGACCACCAATGAAGCGGATCACATTGTATTCCTCCGGAGTCAGCGGCTGATTGGTCAACTCTTTCTCGCTGATGGTCTTCAATGCCAGCAGCAAATCCTCCAGATCCTTGATCTTGTTGCTGAGTTCATCGTTGAGCAAACCTCTCTGACTCAGGCCATCCCGCATCTGACGGGCCAGGGAGGCCAGGCGGGCGTAAACCTCTGGCTGGGGCTCGACGTAGCCGGGAGCTTCCGCCGTCGGCGGTTGTGCTACAGCCCGCACGGTGTAACTCTGCTTGGCGTACAGGATGGTGTCGTGACGCAACTCGGTCCAGGAACCGAGGAAGGTGTTCAGGTCCTTATCCACCCAGGCCAGGTTCTGCATGAAGGCGGGGTAACCCTCACCTTTGACCTCCAGCAAAGGGCGCAGGCTGTGGAGCCAGTTCCAATACAGGTTCGCGGTCCATTGCTCCTCGGGCAGTGAGGCGAATTCTTCGCGCAGTTTCTCCATCTGCTCCTGATAATTGAGATAGCGGCCTTCGTCGTACACGTTCAGCAGAATGTCGTACGCGCGCTCTGAGCCCAGGACGGCGGGCACGTCCAATCCCTTGGGGAAGAGGCGCGGATTGTCCCTGTCACCCACCTTGTCGAAGACCAGCTCCTGGAAGATGTAAGAATCGGGGATGAAGCGCTGTCCCATGAAGCGGAAGCCGCGCGTGACCACGGTGGGGTCCTCCGTATCCTCCACCAGGGTGGAGACGATACGAGGCGGGCGCAGGGTCATAGCGCGCTCGATAAAGGTGTCCAGTTTCTTCTCGTTCTGCTCCAGGGTAGCCAGGTCGAGTTGGATGCCGTAGACAGCGGCGCAAAGCTGGACGTAGTCGTAGACGTTGTAGTCGTCGCTCTCGCCGACGAAGAAGGCCGTGGGCCGGTAGACGCGATCCCAAACGGTCATGGCTTCCTCGCCGTCCACCTGGCGGTTCAGCAGGGTGAGGATGATCAGGATGGCCTGGCGGGTTTCCATGCGACCCATTTCGATGGCTTCCGGCGTTTCGCCTGGTTTCAGACGGAAAGCCATGCGACCGTACCACATCATGGCTTTGAAGAAGCGTTGAAAGTCCTCGTTACGGGTGTAATGGCCGCGAGGCACGTACTGGCTGTAATCCTCCTTGTAGCCGAAGATGGGGGAGGGTTCGAAACCCCGGTGAGCTTCGATCAGGGCCAGTTCGCCTTCGACCCAATCTTTGACTTCGTCATCCACGGGAGCGCTGGGGTCGAGAAGACGGGCGGCCACGGTGAAATAAGCCCAGTTGCGCTTGGCGGCCTCTTTGGTCTTGCCGCTGGCCTGGCTGTACTGGAACTTGGATTCCTCCAGCAGAACCTGGGTGAGGGCCTGGATGTCGGCGATGAAGCGCTCTTTTTCCGCATAGCGCAGGGAGTAGTCATAGAGGATGTGGAAGGCGTGTAACACGGCGTCGGTGGTGACGAAAATAGGAATGCCCTGCTCCTGGGCGTTCTTGTAGAGCTGATAGATTTGCACCGGGCCTTCCGGTACGACCACAAAGCCGTTCTCTTCCAGGGCCGCCTGTTGTTGTGCACTGAGACCTTGCGCCAGCTCAGGGTTCATCAAGTCGCCCAGGGCCGTAGAGTAAGAAACCACGGCGGGCTCTACTTTGACTTTATTGGGCTTGTAGGTGGCGAAAGATACGGAGCCCATGGGACGGGAAATGCGGTAAGTGGCGCTGGGCGGTTTGGTGGGACGTGGAGCGGCCGTGGTGGCCGTAGCGGCAGTGGTCTCGGTCGCAGTAGCAGCAGCTTCGGGGGATTGGACGGCTTGTGGTGCAGCCGTTTTCTGGGGCGCACATCCGGCGATGAAGGCAATAATCAGCAAGAATAGCAGAACTCGCTTGGGCATCTTCTCCTCCTTGCTTATGAGCTGATTGAGTATGGCAACTCAAATGTCTTCCCGTCCAGGAGTGTGGCACCTGGCACGGCCTGTTTTTATATTATACCGCTACTGGCGTATGTTGTCCAATAAGGTTTCCGGAGTCCGGTTACTTAAATAAGACGTCTTGGAGAGGAGTTTAGTTCCAGGGGGCGGGTGTCTGGGAGACCAGTGTAGAGGCACTGATGCGAGCTGGAGCTTGTGTCACGGACGCAAGGTAGCGCCTTCCATCTCCAGCATGCGCCGTTTCATCTCCAGCCCGCCGCCGAATCCGGTCAACCGGCCGTCGCTGCCCACCACGCGGTGGCAAGGGACGATAACCGGCCAGGGGTTTCTGGCCATGGCCTGCCCCACAGCCCGCGCCGCGTGAGGCGAGCCGAGTTGGCGGGCGATGTCGCCGTAGCTGCGGGTTTGGCCGCGGGCAATGGTGCGCGTCACTTCCCATACCCGTCGCTGGAATGGTGTGGCCCGGCTCATATCCAGGGGCAGATCATCAAAAGATACCACCTCTCCGGCAAAATAGCGCCGCAACCGCTCCTCGACATCTGCCAGCTCGCCCGCGCTCGCCAGGTGAGCCTCGGGCCAGCGATGGCGCAGCCGACGCAACGCCGCTGACTCGCTCGGTTGGGGCAGGGTAGTGCCCAGCAGACCGCGAGAGGAAGCCGCGATACCCACCCAGCCGAAATCCGTCTTACACGTGCTGATGATTACTTCGTGGTCACTCAAAGTCCTCTCTCCTCACTAACCGGCGTTCTGTACGAGGTCAGGGAAATAGCTCGTAACGAAACAGTTCCACCCGTGCAAAAGTGGCTTGATGGGTAAGCCGACCGTGGTTGTCCAGCCATTCCTTCACCCGTTGTTTCTCATCCCACATTTGCGCTTCGGAATAACACAGCCAGACGGTGCGATAGCCGCGCAGTTGCGCGCGCATGGCTGCGTCTAGCCAGACTGCGGTGGTCGTCTCGTCGGTGGGGACGCCGTCGGCGTAGGGGGACGAGTCGCCGTAGTAGTATTCGAAGGTGGGGCGGATGTAGGAGATGTGAAACATGATGAGTTCGTCGGGAGTGCGGTGTTGGCGGACGTAAGCGGCAGCGGCGCGGAAATCGGATTTGATAGGCGTGTGCACCTGCCACCACAGCCCTCGCAGGTTGATGACCACAATCAGCAACAAGAGCACCGGCGTCAGGAAACGAGTCCTGCGGGCAATCTCCATCACCCCTTGCGCGGCCAGCAGATAGAAGGCGGGGGCAATCCAGATGAGATAGCGGTCGAGAAAAAGGGGCACGCGCAGGGAGATGAGGTATACGCCGATGATGGGGAGCAGAAACCACAGCAGCAGAGTGGCTGTGATGCGCCCATCGCGTGGTTGGTCCGGCCTGCCGGCAAGGAGGATGCCGCTCAACAGCAGAAAGCCGAAAGCGCTCATCGCTAGCCAGTGGTGCACAGGCCACAGTCCCTGAGAGAAAGCCAGGAGCATGGTGTTGAGCATCACCGGCAGGGGCACATACTTGTGACCGGTGGCAAAGCCCGCAAGGAAGGTAGGCACTTGCCACGCGGCCAGGGGGAGGTAAGGCAGCGTAAGAGCGGCCATGGAGGCCAGCCAGCCTCGCCAGCGGACCCGGTAACGGGGCCACCACAGGATAAAGAGCAGTGCCTGGAGGGGCACGACCAGCGCCGCCAGCACATGAACGTAGAGGCACAGACTGGTCACGAGCACGTGGGCTCCCCAAGACCAAAAACCGCCTCGCTCCAAAGCACGGTGATAGAGGTACATGGACAGCAGAACGAGGAAGAGGAGGAGGGCGTACATTTTCCCCTCCTGACTGTACCACACCAGATAGGGCGAAAGGGCCATGAGCAGGGAGGCAACGGTCGCCGGGGCAGCAGTGAGCCAGCGGCGACCCACCACGTAAGTGAGAGGCACGGCCAGCACTCCCCACAGCAAGGAGAAGAAGCGCAAGGAAAACTCCGAGTTTCCGGCAACCATCAGCCAGGGGCGCAGGAGCAGGTAGTACAGGGGACCGTTCCATCCTGCCCGCGTGAAGTTGGAGAGCAGGGTGCGGGGGGAATCCATAGAGAAGCGGATGGCGTCCATCTCATCACGCCACAGGCTTTGGAAGTCGAGGTGGTATACCCTGACGATGAAAGCCAGGAGCACGATGAGCAGCAGGGCCAGCCGCTGGCCTGGGGAACGCATGTCCTCACCCTATCCCTCGTAGCCGCTGCACCAGAAGCACCAGGCCCACCACTGCCGCCACCACCAGTAAGCCAATGCCGATCCACAACAAAAGCCGGGCGAGGGGAGAAGCGGGCCCTTCCACGGGTGGCTCCGCGGCGGGGGGCGTGGCCGGAACCGTGATGGCAGGTGAGGGTTCCGGCGGCGGGAGGGGGCTTTCGGCAGTGGGGAGGGGGGACTGGTCAGCTCGAGGGGCAAGGGACCAGGAGCCGCTCCACACCAACAGGGCCGTCAGACAGGCGATGAGACAAAGGACCAGAGAAGAACGGCCTTTGGTTCCAAGTCTCGTGAGTGCGCGATGCTGTGGAAATCGCATTGGCTCCTCCTCAATCGCTCCATCGGTCAGCGGGAGACAAAGGGATTGCCCCGCACGAAAAAACGCCACGGTGCGGTGAGCGCCCGTTCGTCACCACGCACGCCCACGCGAGGGCCGGTTCCCACGTTTGTCTCGTTCACCGGTGTGCCGGCTTCAATGAACAAGGGGCCACGGGCACACAGGTCTATCCCGTTGAAAGTGCGATCAATATCCAGGGCCTGACACAGTTTGGCCGGGCCGTTGGTCAATTCGCGGTCCGGGCGGCCCGGTCGCAGACGGCGCATGGTTGCCACCCCTTCCAGCGGCTCCAGGGCGCGGATGAGCACCGCGGCGGGAAAGCCCTCCCTTTCGGTGACCACGTTCAGGCAATGATGCATGCCGTAGATTAAATAGACGTAGGCATGGCCGGGTGGACCGTACATCACCGCGTTGCGCGCCGTACGTCCGCACGAGGCATGGCAGGCCTGATCCGTCTCGCCGATATAGGCTTCCACCTCGACGATGCGCCCGCTGAGTCGCTCGCCGTTTAGCCAGCGCACCAGCCGTTGTCCCAGAAGTTCGCGGGCGACAAGCAAGGTATCACGGGCGTAAAATTCACGGGGCAGGGGTGTCATTGCTGTAATCTTCTACAAAGCTCCTTCGTTACTCGCGTCGGTCAACGGCTATTCTACCACAGGCCGGCTTTCCGGGCAACAACAAAGTGCGACGCACCGGAGAAGCGCGTCGCACTTGCTGTCAGAACCCAAAAGGATCAGTTGGCGCAGGCATTCTCTTCCTGATCCAGAGCCTCTCGCAGATAACGGGCCGCGTCCTCCGGCGGCACCGGGTTGATGTAGAAGCCCGTGCCCCATTCGAATCCGGCAACTCGCGTCAAGCGCGGCATGATCTCGATGTGCCAGTGCCAATCGTACTCCAGAGTAGTCCAGTACCCGGGCCGTTTGGCCTTGGCCTTCGTATTAGGCGCTACATGGAACACGAAGTTGTACGGCGGGTCGTTCAGGCTCACTTTCAAGCGAGTGAGAACGTCCTTGAGAATCTGGCTCAGACTCTTGATCTGGCCCTCGGAGATGTTCACGAAGGTGTGATGATGTACCAGCGGTGCAATGAACACCTCAAAGGGAAATCGCGAGGCATAAGGGCATATTGCCACGAAATCCTCGTTCTGGCTGATGACCCGAATGCCGTCTTTGAGTTCCTGCCGGATGATGTCGCAGAAAAGACATCTCTCCTTGCGCACGTAATGGTCGCGCGCGGAATTGAGCTCCATTGAGATAGTGCGCGGCGTTATCGGCGTGGCGATGATCTGCGTATGGGGGTGCGATAGCGACGCGCCGGCTGTCACCCCGTGGTTTTTGAAGATCAGCACATAACGGAAACGGGGATCCTTCATCAGGTCTTTTAGCCGGCTCTGATAGGCGCGGACAATCCGCTCCAGATGTTCTAGCGGTTGGTCGGGAAGATGGAGATTGTGATCGGTGGTCTCGATCACTACTTCGTGAGCTCCTATCCCGTTCATCTTATCGAAAACGCCCTCGCCTTCGCGGTCCAGCTCGCCCTCGATGCGCAGGGCCGGGAACTTGTTGGAAACCACGCGGACGGTCCATCCGGGCTTATCAGGTTCGGACCCATTCACGCGATGGGCGTAGACTTCGGGGGGAGTGGTATGTTCATTGCCCTCGCAGAACGGGCAGAAGTTGCCGTTAGGCGTTTCATCCACAGACCCGGTGAAATCGCAGGGTCGCTTGGCCCGCTCGGTGGCAATGATAACCCATCGCCTTTGAATAGGATCATGTCGTAATTCTGGCATGAATGTCTCCTAGAGTGTAAAGTGATATGTCTGTCGCAGTGTATTTTTCACTGTAGCTGCAACATAGCGGTTCAAGTTGAGAGAGTATGATGTGATCCCATGAACACGCGAGAGAAAATATACCACAAGTTGCTCCAAAGCGCAAACACGCGCTCCTGATCTCACGGAGTTGGACTCCGCGAGATCAGGTTGGGGACGCACCGCCGTGTAACAAGCGGTGCTGGTTGTGCAAGGCAAAGAGCCCTACCCGCCGCCTCGGAGTGCGGCCAGGCCCTTGTCCGGCGAAGCTGCCACCGACCCCTCACGCAGTGAAGGGCTTGCGAAAAGAAGCCCATGGGGCGCAAACTCGCTCCCAAACTGAAGCGCACCCCGCCGCAAAAGGGTGTATTTCACTTTGGGGGCGAGTTGCTGCTGTGCCCTGGCCTCGGAGACTTCTCCCATCCCCCAAGAATATGGTAGGCGCGGTTTCTTACCGCGCAACCCCGGTTACTTCGCGGTGCTGGGGGCCGTCGGGCCGCGCTATTGAAAGCGCGGCGACCCCAACAGCCCCCCGTAGGCCGACCCCCATCGTCTCCGCACAGGGCGCAGCCCTTCGTCTCC
>JACIWR010000004.1 GCA_014360845.1 Anaerolineae bacterium | reverse complement strand
CCAGGATGAGACCTTACGTGTTGTCGTCTACCCTTACGTTTTCAGCTTGGTCATAGTGACCTTCCGGCGAGCCTTTGCCGGGATATGGTGCCGGAAACACCGCCGAATCCGGTTGCTCCTCGCCAGCCTGATAACGGCAGTCCTCGGTTGGATAGGCATTCCCTATGGATTGCTGTGGACCCCCATAGCGTTGTTCAAGTTAGCGCGTGGTGGCGATCAACCTGCCGATCTCAACTCGGAGATGCTCCAGGCGCTTGCTGAACACAAGCTCCAGCAACAAGATGCCGCAGGGGCTGTGCGCTGCCTCGAAGCCAGCCTGCAATTCCACAACGATCAGGCAATCCACGACCGCTTGCAAGCCATTCGCACCAGGTTTGGTCTAACCGTCCAGCAAGGCGGCTGTCAGCACACACTGCTGGCTTTAGGCAGTGTGGTGCTCGGTTCCGCCGCGATAGGGACAATGATCGGGGTCCTGGACTATGCGATCACCACTGTGCTAGCCTCGCTGATGTCTGGGGCAGTGCCGATTTATGCCGTTATTCTCAGTTGGACCCCCTTCATCGCGATGGCGTTCATGGGCGGTTTAGTTCTCTCCGAACTCATCGAAGGGGCACTGGCCCGCGCCAGATGTTGTAAGCAAGCTCTTGCCATTGGCATGGGCATTGTAGCGGTGGTCGTGACCATATACGGCCTATTCCAGGGCTACGCCTTCAGCGATTACGTCGCAGCCCTGGCTTCCGGCGGTATCTTCGACTCGGCGTTCGATGCAGCCTTCAGCGGTATTCTGGTGATTCTCTTGGGCGGCATCTTCTGGGGGGTGAGTCTCACCGAGCCGGCCAGCACATCCGACGTCATCTACATTATCCTGCTGCTGGTCATCGTGGTCTATTATCTGCTTTCGGCCATCTTCAGAGCATCACGAACGGCGCGATGGCAGCAGCGCCTCGGCGAATAGGCTGACTCTTAAGCCACCTGTCCACCTGGTGCCAGAATTTGCGTGGCTGCAACCGGGCAGGCCGTAGGCCGGGCTTTCCAGCTCGTTCCTTTCCAGCCTGCGCCACATGTAGCCAACCCCTTTTTCACATTTCCCCTCCCGCAGGTTCTTGTCCCCGCGGGAGGGTCTATAACATGGAGGGAGAATGGAAGACAAAATCGAAGAACTACTCAGTCAAATGACCATCGAGGAAAAGGTGTCCATGCTGGCCGGATCGGCGATGTGGTACACCACTCCCGTTCCCCGGCTGGGCATTCCGGCCATCAAAGTGACCGATGGCCCCTACGGGGCACGGGGCGGACGGAGCAGCTTCGCTGCTGGAGGACCCACGGCGGCCTGCTTCCCGGTGAGCGTGGCCCTGGCCGCCACCTGGAACACCGACCTGGTGCAGCGGGTCGGGCAGGCATTGGGCGAGGAGGCCAAGACCAAAGGAGCACACATCCTCCTGGCCCCCACGGTCAACATCCACCGCTCGCCCCTGGCCGGCCGCAACTTCGAGTGCTTTTCGGAAGACCCCTACCTCTCGGCTCGCCTGGCCGTGGCCTACATCAAGGGAGTGCAAAGTCAGAACGTGGGCACCGCGGTCAAACACTACGTCTGCAACGATTCCGAGTTCCAACGCACCACCATCAGCTCCGAGGTCCGGGAGCGCGCCCTGCGAGAGATATACCTGCCGCCTTTCAAGGCCGCCGTACAAGAAGCCTACGCCTGGGCGGTGATGGCTTCTTACAACAAGGTCAACGGCACCTACGCCAGCGAGAACCCCTCTCTCCTGACCGACATCTTGAGGAATGAGTGGGGATTCGAGGGCCTAGTCATGTCCGACTGGTTCGGCACCAAGAGCACCGCCGCCGCGGTGAAGGCTGGCCTCGACCTGGAGATGCCAGGGCCACCCGTGTGGCGCGGCGAGAAGTTGCTACAAGCTTTCCGCGCCGGGGAAGTGGACGAGGCGACCATTGACCGGAGTGTGCGCCGCCTGTTGCGCATCATCGCCAAGTCTGGTGCTTTTGAGAACCCAGAGGACCGCCCAGAACAGGCCGTGGACAAGCCGGAGCATCGCGCTCTGGCCCGCCAGGCCGCGGCAGAAGGGATGGTGCTGCTCAAGAACGAGGACAGCATCCTGCCCCTGAACATCGAGAGGATCAAGTCCCTGGCCATTATCGGCCCCAACGCCAAGGTGGCGCGCATCATGGGCGGGGGCAGCTCCCAGGTGAACCCTCACTACGCCATCACTCCCTTCGAGGGCATCCTCAGCAAGGTAGGCGACGCCGTGGAGATAGGCTATGAAATGGGATGCACCAATCACAAACTGCTGCCCCCCATCAACCCGGCCTGGCTGACCCCGTCCGGTGCTCAGGCGGAGAGGGGTCTCACCCTCGAATACTTCAACAGCCCCGATTGTTCCGGCCCGCCCGTCAAGACTACGGTGGTAGAAACCAGTGAGCAGACCTGGTTCGGCGAGTTTGACCCCGAGGTCAATCCCGCCCAGTTCTCCGCCCGGCTGACGGGCCGCTTCACCGCGCCGGAAACGGGCCGCTACACCTTCGGTTTGAGCAGCGCCGGTCCGAGCCGACTCTTCATTGACGGCCGGCAAGTCATTGACCGCTGGAGCAGCTCCACCGATAGCGGCCCCGCCGAACTGACCTTCACCCTGGACATGGCCGCCGGGCAGTCCTGCGAGCTGAGAGCGGAATACAGCAAGCCAAGCACCACCCCGCTGGCCAGCCTTCGCCTGGGCTGTCTACCCCCTATGCCGGAGGACGCCATAGACCGCGCCGCAGCGCTGGCCGCCGCCTCGGACGTGGCCCTGGTCTTCGTCGGCCTGAGCGACGAGTGGGAGAGCGAGGGCTTCGACCGGCCAGACATGGAGTTGGTCGGAGATCAGGTGGCACTGATCGAAAAAGTAGCGGCGGCCAACAAGAACACCATCGTGGTGCTGAACACCGGTTCGCCAATCACCATGAACTGGCTGGACAAGGTGGCCGCCGTAGTGCAGGCCTGGTATCCCGGCCAGGAATGCGGCAATGCCATCGCTGATGTCCTCTTCGGCGACGTGAACCCCTCCGGCCGGCTGCCCCTGACCTTCCCCAAACGGCTGGAGGACAATCCCGCCTACATCAACTATCCCGGCGAAAACGGCAAGGTCTACTACGGCGAGGGCATCTTCGTCGGCTATCGCTACTATGACAAAAAGAAGATCGAGCCCCTGTTCCCCTTCGGCTATGGCCTGTCGTACACCACCTTTGCTTATCACAACCTGCGTCTCAGCGCCTCCGAGATAGACGCGGATGAGGAGTTACAGGTCTCCGTGGAGGTGGAGAACACCGGGACACGGGCGGGGCAGGAGGTGGTGCAACTTTACGTCCGCGACGTGGCAGCCTCACTGATGCGCCCGGAAAAGGAATTGAAGGGCTTCGCCAAAGTGTTCCTGGAACCGGGCGAGACCAAGACCGTCACCCTGACGCTCAACCGCGAATCCCTGGCCTATTACGACGACCTGGCACAACAATGGGTAGCCGAAGCTGGAGAATTCGAGGTCCTGGTCGGCAGTTCGTCACGGGATATTCACGCCTCGGCCCGCTTCACCCTCAAGACCACCAGTCGCTTCGGCGGTCCCGAAAAGGGAGGCGTCCGCCTGGGGCTGGACAGTACCCTGCAGTTGCTGCTGGCCAACGAGGAAGCGCGGGCCATTCTGAACAAGCATCTTCCTGGCCTTCTGGACGCGCCGCAGTTGAGCATGGCCCTGGGGTTTACCCTGGAGCAGGTGGCGAGCTTCGCGCCGGACGTGTTCACCCCTGAGGTGATGCAGGCCATCGCCGAGGACCTGGCACAGCTCTCGCCCGTGGCCGCATCGGAGCTGCCGGCCCCGCCGAAGCTGAACTTGCAGCGCCTGCTGGCCAGCACTTCGGCTAAGCTCAGTGCAAGGCTGGCCTCCTGGCGCGCCCGTAGATAATGTTTACGCCGCCGTAAACCGGCGGCGCTGGGTAAATCCTGCTGCCGACAGGTAGCTCCGCGGGGAGCCCAGCCAGAAGTTAAGGGAGGTTTGAGAAAATGAAACGAGATACTGTAAGGCAGGTGGTCAATGTGTTGGCGGTGATAGCGGCCCTGGTGGTCAACGGCCTGGCGAACGCGCTTCCCCTCAACGGGCAAACCACCGGCGAAATCTCGGACCGTTTCCAGGTCTACTTCGTGCCGGCCGGTTATGTGTTCTCCATCTGGGGCCTGATCTACGTGGGCTTGATCGTCTTCGCCGTCTACCAGGCGCTGCCTGCTCAGCGAGAGAATCCCCGCCTGCGCCGTGCCGGTTACCTGGCCGCCCTGAGCTGTGTGGCCAACATCGCCTGGCTTTTCCTGTGGCATTACGAGTTCTTTCTGCTGACCCTGGTGGTCATGTTCGCCCTGCTGTTGTTGCTGATCGCTATCTACCTGCGTCTGGAGATCGGACGCGCCCACGTTTCCCCCGCGGAGAAGTGGCTGGTGCACATGCCTTTCAGCATCTACCTGGGTTGGATTACCGTGGCCACCGTCGCCAACGTGACCTCGGTTCTGGATTATCTGAACTGGAACGGCTGGGGTATAAGCCCTGAGGCGTGGACGGTGATCATGTTGCTCGTGGGGGTGGGCATCGCTTCAGCGGTGAGCTTCACCCGGGGGGATGTCGCCTACGTGCTGGTCATCGTCTGGGCCTTTGCGGGCATCGCCATCAAGCACGCGGGCACGCCAGTGGTATCCATAGCCGCCTGGGTGACGACGGCATTAGCTGTCCTGATGCTGGGGGTGAGTCTACTGAGGAAACGGCGCGCGCCGCGCCTTGCGATGTAGTACGGGAGGCCTGCCTCGCGCATCAAGTACGACGTTACCGGGCCGAAGAGCGCAGGAGAGCGACCGGCCGGTCGTCTAGCCCAACGAGGATGTAGAATGAGCCAACAGAGGAGACGCATATCCATGGATATGACGACGTTGATCTTCGTAGTCATTGCGGGAGGGCTGTTCGCCATCGCATGCTGGCGAGGACGCGACTTGCCTGTGTCCGGTATGATCGCCGCCGGACGAATGCTGTGGCGCAATCTGCTCGTACTGCTGCTGGGATTTCTAATCGCGGGCCTAGTCCAGGTTCTCATCCCTGGGGAAGTGATCTCCCGCTGGCTAGGTACTCAAGCCGGAATCAAGGGCGTTTTGATAGCCTGTGTGGTCGGTGGATTGATGCCCGGCTCTCCCTATGCTGTCTTTCCCCTGGTAGGAGCGTTATATCGCGCCGGGGCTAGTACAGGAGCAGTAGTGGGCTTTTTATCAGCCTGGTCGCTATGGTCAGTGACGCGCTTGCCCCTGGAAGCGGCGCTCATTGATCCCCAGGTAGCGATCACCCGTTACATCGTCACTTTTGCGGTACCTCCCCTGGCAGGACTGGCGAGCAATCTACTCGTCGAGATGATGTGACCCCCAGCGCCGCCGTGAACCGGCGGCGCTGGAATGCAAAAGGCGCAAGACCCGCCAGCATCAGCGGGTCTGCGCCTGTATTTGATGCGAACAAAGTATGGACTTAGCGCTTGGTGTAAGTCGGTGCCTTGCGCGCGCGCTTGAGTCCGGGCTTCTTGCGCTCCTTCATGCGCGCGTCACGGGTCAGGAAACCACCGGCTCGCAACACGGGACGCAGGTCGGGATTGGCCTTGAGCAGGGCACGGGCAATACCCATCCGCACTGCCCCCGCTTGGCCGGACACGCCGCCGCCCTTCACATGTACGCTGACATCGAAGGCGTCCCTCATGCCCACCGCCTCTAACGGGGCCAGGAAGTGAGCCAAATCCTCCTTGCGGAAGAAATACTCCTCCGCCGGCTTGTCATTGACAAGAATATTGCCCTTACCCCCGGGGAAAAGTCGCACCCGGGCCGTGGAAGTCTTCCTTCTGCCTACCCCTTCGTAATACACACTCGACATCTACTCCCTCTCCTCTCTACAGAACCAATTTCTTGGGCTGTTGGGCCTGATGGGGATGCTCAGGACCGGCGTACACTTTCAGCTTTTTGATCATGCGTCTGCCCAGCCTGTTCTTGGGCAACATTCCCCGCACCGCTGCCTCCAACACGCGCGTGGGATGCTTGGCCAACTGATCCCTGAGGCTGATCTTCTTCAGGCCACCAGGGTACCCTGAATGACGATAGTAAAATTTCTGATCCCGCTTGCGCCCGGTGACATGAATCTTGTCCGCATTAATCACGATGACGAAATCACCCACATCCAGGTGGGGGCTGTAGATGGGCTTGTGCTTGCCCTTGAGGATTTTGGCAATCTCCGAAGCGAGACGCCCCAGAGTTTTGCCCTCGGCATCCACTACAAACCACTCACGCTTAATTTCGCTCGCTCTCACTGCATACGTCTTCACGGCTTCAACTCCTTGAGAAATTACAACTCAGACTGTCAGTAGCCTCCCTTAACCAGGGTGTGACGTAGACGCGGTTCAGTTTCCTCCGCAGAGACGCCGAGGACACAAGCGGATAAATTTCCATCACTCTGCGACCCTGCGGTGGAGAAAAAGCGTCCACGCCGGTACGGAGACTACAGATTGTCAAGGTCATTCGTAATTCACCCGCATCAGGCATAAACCATGAGGCGGGGCTGTGGGTCCGGCCAGACTCCGGTCTGCCGCGCGCAGAATCTCCTCGAAATCCGCCGACGACAGTTTGCCGCTCCCCACCTGGAGCAGCGTGCCCACAATGCTGCGCACCATGCGCTGCAAAAAAGCATTGGCCTCGATGTCGAAGTGGATGAAAGGCCCCTCACAAGTAAACTCAGCCCGCAGCACCTGGCGCACGGTGTTCTCCCCCTGCGGCGGCTGCCCGAAAGTGGCGAAGTCGTGCGTGCCGATGAGCTTATGCGCCGCCTGCCTCATGGCTTCCACATCCAGGGCATGAGGCCAATGATAGGCGAACCGCCGCGCCAAAGGTGAGCGCCTGGGCTGGTTGAAAATGGTGTAGCGGTACTCCCGACTGCGCGCGCTAAAACGAGGGTGAAACTCCTCCTCCGCCGGTTGCAGCTCCCACACGACCACATCCTCGGCCAGGACGGCGTTGAGAGCGCGTTCCAGCTCGCTCAGAGGATGTCGCCAGCCGGTATGGAAAGCGATGACCTGACCGCGGGCATGGACGCCGGCGTCGGTGCGCCCGGCAGCGGTGATACGGATGTCCTCCTGAGTGACCTTCGCCAGAGCTCGTTCCAGTTCGCCCTGTACGGTAGGCTGGTCGGCCTGCCACTGAAAACCGCAGTAATCCGTGCCGTCGTACTCGACCGTGGCCCTCACGTAACGGATGCCAGATGCCGGCTGCTGAGCGTCAGCTCCGGGCGTCCGGCCTCCGTTCTCGGACATCCTCTCACTCCTCAACCAGCTCAATCAAGGCCATGCGGGCCCCATCGCCCTGCCGTTGCCCCAGTTTGAGAATGCGGGTATAGCCACCGGGCCGTTCCGCATAGCGCGGGGCAATCTCATCGAAAAGCTTGCGCACCACCTCCGGGCCGTTCAGGCGCGCGGCGGCCAGACGCCGGGCATGCACCCGACGCGCCGGGTCCTCGGCGTTGTTACCCCGTTTGGCCAGGGTGATCAGCCGCTCCGCCCGCCCCCGGATCGCTTTCGCTTTGGCCTCAGTTGTCTGAATCCGCTCATGGAGGAACAACTGAGTGATCATTGTTCTATATAGAGCTCGCCGCTGACCAGTGTTGCGGCCCAGCTTGCGGCCAGCCTTACGATGCCTCATTATCCCACTCTCCTCATCTTCCGCTTGTTTGTATTGATCCGACAGCTATCCTAGCTTCTTAGTCCGCTGCTGCTTCGCTCGTCACGCCCACTCCCAGAAAGCCCTTCGCCGCCAACTTCTCCTTCAGCTCCACCAGAGATTTGGTGCCGAAGTTGCGGATGGTGAGCATCTCATCATCACCCTCGGCCAGCTTCTCCAACACCTCGCCCACCTTGGTGATGCCCGTCCGCTTCAAGCAGTTATACACGCGCACACTGAGGTCCAATTCCTCAATGGGAGTGTCATAAATCCGCGAGGGGATGCCCTCCTCCACGACTTCCTCTTCCTCCGGCGGCGCTTCTTCCACACCGGCCACCAGGGAGAAGTGCTGCACCAGAATCCGCGCCGCCTCTCGCAGGGCATCCAGCGGACGCATGGTGCCATCGGTCCATATCTCCATGATGAGCCGGTCGTAGTTGGTCATCTGGCCCACACGAGTGCGTTCCACCGTGTAGTTGGCCTTGCGCACCGGGCTGAAGATCGCATCCACCGGCAACTCCCCGATGGGCGACTGTCCCCTTTCGCTGGCCGGGGAGTAGCCCCGCCCTTTCTCCACCTGGAATTCGATCTCCAAATCCACGTCGTCGGAGTCAACCGTCAGCAGGTGCAAGTCGGGGTTCATGATCTCCACCGAGGGGGGAGCCTCTATATCACCCGCAGTGACAATGCCCTCCCCATGCACTGCCAGGCGCATGTAAGTTGGCTCATCGGTGTACATCTTCAGGCGGAGCTGCTTGATGTTGAGAATCAGGGCCGTCATGTCCTCTTTGACCCCTGGAATGGGCGAGAACTCGTGATAGACGTCACTGAGGCGAATGGAAGTCACCGCAGCTCCCGGCAACGAAGCCAGCAAAACCCGCCGCAGAGCATTCCCCAATGTGATGCCATATCCGCTCTCCAGCGGGCTAATGATAAATCGTCCGTAACCCTGGGTCACGGCATCGGTTTCAATCTTAGGTAAAACTATATTGGACACAGGTTACTCTCCCTCCCCTCGGGTCCAGCAACCGGAGACGGAAACCACATCCATCTCATCAAGTTCCAAACCCCGAGGCATTCTACTCCCTTGCATCTTTGACAAGCCCCCGTTGGGACTTGGTAACCGGACCCTGGCGTTCTTTAGTTCATTAAAGGATAATTTCTCTCGTCCACAGGTGGTGATAGCGAGATGTTTCGCTCTTCACCACCTGTAGACTCTGTCCATTGCGCCAGACTTCAGTTAGCAACTTTGGGGCCCGCAACGGAGTTGGCGGGCCTAAGAGCTTGCCAAAGTTTAGCGACTGTAATACTCCACAATCAGTTGCTCTTGGATCGAAGGGGCGATTTCCTCGCGGGTGGGCAAGTTCAACACGCGCCCGGTCATGTTCAGAGGGTCGAGACTTAACCAGTTAGGCACGTCCTTCTCGTCCAACACCTGCGCCAAGTCTTTGAAGTATTTGCGTTGCCGACTCTGGGGACGCACCGACAGCTCATCACCCGGCTTAAGCAGCATGGAGGGGATGGTAGCCCGTCGGCCATTGACATAGAAATGACCATGTCGCACCAACTGGCGAGCCTGGGCCCGCGAGCTGGCAAACCCCAGCCGATAGACGATGTTATCCAGCCGGCTCTCCAGGATGATCAGTAAGTTTTCCCCTGTCAGCCCCTTCCGTCGCAGGGCTTCTTTATAATAGCGGCGGAATTGTCGTTCCAAAACGCCATACATGCGGCGCACTTTCTGCTTCTCGCGGAGCTGCAGAGCATAGTCCGAAGCGCGCCGGCGTCGGAACTGGCTCTCCCGTCCCCGGGCTCCCGGCGGATAAGGACGCCGTTCCATAGCGCACTTGGTGCTGAAGCAGCGCTCGCCTTTGAGAAACAGTTTCTCGCCTTCTCGTCTACACAATCTACAAACTGGACCTAGATACCTTGCCATTGAACCTCCTGATTTCAGCGAGGGACGCCATATCAGCGGGCCTGGTTGACCGCTATAGCTTTGCCCGCGCTAGACCCTTCTCTTCTTGGGCGGGCGGCACCCATTATGAGGAATGGGAGTGACATCGGTAATGGAGCGTATCTTCAAGCCCGCCGCCTGGAGGGCACGAATCGCCGCCTCCCGACCAGGCCCCGGGCCCTTGACAAAAATATCCACTTCCCGCAACCCCTGTTCCATAGCCGATTCAGCCGCCTGCTGAGCGGCCAGGCGTGCCGCGTAAGGAGTGCTCTTCCGCGAGCCCTTGAAACCCGCCGTCCCTGCACTTCCCCAGGTGATCACGTTGCCCTGAGGATCGGTCAGCGTCACGATGGTATTGTTGAACGTCGCCTGAATGTGTGCGTGACCGTACGGCACGTTGCGTTTTTGCCGCCGGACTTTACCCCTTCTACTGCCTCTTCTCGCTGGTCGCCCCATACTTTATTCCTCCAACAACAACTTTCTTGAATATAGCTTGTGGTGTTAAGCGTAGCGACCGACCGCTACTGCGCCCTGGGTGAAAGGTGAGAGTCGGGGCAGGGCTGCCCGTCGCTACGCCTTTCCCACCACGAACCGGATAAGCTCCGTTAACTACTTCTTCTTCATTCCACGGCGCCGGCCACGCCCGGGGACCGTCTTCCGAGGACCGCGCTTGGTGCGCGCGTTGGTGCGCGTGCGCTGTCCGCGTACCGGCAGATTCATGCGGTGCCGCAGTCCGCGGTAGCAACCGATGTCCATCAGGCGTTTGATGTTCATCTGCACCTCACGGCGCAGATCACCCTCCACCCTGTAATTGCGGGCGATGATCTCCCGCAACAGGTTGATCTCCGACTCCGCCAGGTCTTTCACCCGTGTATCCGGGTTCACTCCGGCGGTCTGTAGAATCTCCTTGCTGGTGGACCGACCGATGCCATAAATATAGGTCAGAGCAACTTCGACTCGCTTGTTGCGCGGCAAATCCACGCCCGCAATTCGCGCCATTTAATTCCTCCTCTCACTCCACGGACACAGTGAATGCATCCAGGCAGCGCTATCCCTGTCGCTGCTTATGCCTTGGATTCTCACAGATAACCCGCACGACGCCCCGTCGCCGGATGATCTTGCATTTAGGACACCGTCTCTTGACCGAAGCTGAAACTTTCATTATCCCCTTACCTCCGTCTCACCACGCGATGAATTATAATCGAGTCAATATCTCTGGCTGTCCATCCGTGACAGCGATGGTGTGCTCAAAATGAGCCGAGAGCTGACCATCCAAAGTCACCACCGTCCAGCCATCGTCGAGGACCCTGGTGTGCCATGTGCCCATGGCCACCATGGGCTCCAGAGCGAAAGTCATCCCCGATTTGAGAATCACGCCCCGCCCCGGCTCGCCGAAGTTGGGCACCTGCGGGTCCTCGTGCATCTGCTGCCCAATGCCGTGTCCGGTGTACTCACGGATCACGGAGAAGCCCCGCGACTCGGCGTAACTCTGAATGGCCGCCGAAATATCCCCCAGGCGATTGCCGGCCACGCACTGAGCGATCCCGGCTTCCAAAGCGCCGGCGGTGACCTCCAGTAGACGACGTGCCTGAGGAGATACCTCCCCCACCGCCACGGTGATGGCCGCGTCCCCCTGGAACCCTTTGTAAATCGTGCCCACATCTACGCTGACAATGTCGCCCTCTTGAATCACCCGCGCACCGGGGATGCCGTGCACCACTTCCTCGTTGATGGAAACACACAACGCCGCCGGATAACCGCGATACCCCTTGAAAGAGGGCACCGCTCCGTACTTGCGAATGGTCTCCTCAGCCAGAATGTCCAGCTCGCCAGTGGTGACCCCTGGCGCGATTTTTTCCCTTAAAAGGTCCAGAACGATGGCGACTATGCGGCCAGCTTCGCGCATGCGCGCCAGCTCAGAGGGTGATTTCAACGTAATCATCTATAAGCCTTCCCTCAGCTCCGGCCATTGGCCCGGATGGCAGCCAACAGATCAGCACGCACACGCTCTATGGGTTGCTCCCCGTCAATCTCCACCAGCAGCCCCCGCTCCCGATAGTGCTCGATCAGGGGCGTGGTCTGCTGAAAGTATACCTCGATGCGACGGCGCTGAGTCTCCGGCGTATCGTCCGCCCGTTGATACAGCTCTCCGCCGCACTCATCGCAGCGCCCCGCCACCTTAGGCGGGCTAAAAAGCTGATGATAAATGGCCCCACATTGACGACACGTCCACCGCCCGGCCAGACGGGCCAGCAACACCTCATCGGCTACTTTGATGTAGGGCACAACTCCTATCTTGTGCCCTTTCTCGGCCAGGATGCCGTCCAGCGCCTGGGCCTGGGCGATGGTGCGCGGGAATCCATCCAGGATGACCCCCTCGGCGCAATCGGGCCGCGCCAACCGCTCCTTGACCATGGCGATGGTCACCTCATCGGGCACCAACTCGCCCCGGTCCATGTAAGTGCGGGCCAATTTCCCTAACTCGGTCTCTTCCCGCAGATTCTCGCGGAAAAGGTCTCCGCTGGAAACGTGAGGAATGCCCAACTCCTCTTCCAGATAAGTGGCCTGCGTGCCTTTACCCGCCCCCGGCGCTCCCAGCAGGACGATAAATTTGGCTTTAGACTGTGCTTCGCTTCCCATTGCCGAGCACCTGCTCCTCTGCTGCGATACTATGTCTTGATGAATCCCTCGTAGTGACGCATGAGGAGCTGAGCCTCAAGCTGGCGCATGGTGTCTAATACCACACCCACTACGATGAGCAAGCCCGAGCTGGTGATAAGCATGGTTGATGTCTCGGTTACGCCCTGAGCCAGCCAGGGCAAGATGGCCACCGCGCCCAGGAAGATAGCCCCCACCAGGGTAATGCGACGCAGCACTTTGTTCAGGTAATCCTCAGTGCGCTTACCCGGTCGAATGCCAGGGATAAACCCGCCCTGGCGCTTGAGATTCCCGGCCAGGTCTTGCTGCTGAAAGATGATGTCCGTATAGAAGTAGGTAAAACCTACGACCAGGAAAAAGTACAGAATCCAGTAAAAGTTGCTCTGGGCGTTGAACAGGTTGTAGATGGCCGTCGCCGTGCTCTTCACCCAGGGAGTCCCGGCATTGAGAAAATAGTAAGAGATGACACCGGGCAACATCATAAAGGACTGGGCGAAGATCAGGGGAATCATCCCTGCCGAGTTCACCCGCAAGGGGATATGCGTTCCCTGGCCGCCGGCGATGCGCAGGCGATTGCCGCGCATGGCCAGCACTCGCTTGCCGTATTGCACCGGGATGCGGCGCTGTCCTTCCTGAACGATGACGATGACGGCCACCGTCACCGCGGTGATAATCAGGAAAGCGATCAAACCTCGCACATCGGTGGCCAGCATGGCCCCCACTCGCTGGGGAATACGGGCCACGATGCCGCCCAGAATGATAATCGAAAGTCCCTGCCCGATGCCCTGCTCGGTGATCAGCTCGCCCAGCCAGATGGCGAACATGGTGCCCGCCGTCATGGTCAGGATAGTGGTCAAAGTGGGCAGCAAAGCCGAGCCCGACAGACCGAAATTGGTGACCACTCCCTGGCTCTGCAACTGCACTCCCAGAGCAAAAGCCTGCATCATACAGAGGGGAATGGTCAGCAAGTAGGTGTACTGGTTAAGCTTGTTCCTTCCTGCCTCCCCCTCTTTGGCCAACTCCTCGAGGGCAGGGATGATGGGCTGCAGAAGCTGGATGACAATGGTGGCCGTGATGTAGGGATACACTCCCATGGCCATCACCGAGAAGTTGGACATGGCACCGCCGGAGAACATATCCAGCAAGTTGAGCAACTGGTTTTGAGCAAACACCTGGGCCAAAAGATCAGCCTTGATGTTTGGCACCGGTACGTGCGCCGCCAGCCGGTAGATGACCAGAATCAGAGCAGTGATCAGCATCCGCCGTCTCAAATCCGGCAGGCGGAAAGCGTTACGCAGCGCTTGTATCATCCCCTCCCTCCAACCACTATCCGAGCCACAGCTCGCTCCTCAGGGCCAGACAACATCACGATTCCTTGACCCGCATCCATTTGCGTCTGACAGGCAATACCTCAACAGCACCACCGGCAGCTTCGATCTTAGCCCGAGCACTGGCCGAGAAACGATGGGCCTTGACGGTGAGGGGTTGATTCACATCGCCCTGACCCAGGATCACCACCGCCTCATCGGCGCGCTTGATGATTCCCGCCTCCGCCAAAGTCTCCGGGGAGATCTCCGCGCCCGCCGGGAACCCGCTCAGCCGGTCCAAGTTCACCGGTGTGTAATTCACTTTCCAGATATTCGTGAAGCCGCGCTTATAGGGCAGCCGCCGCACCAGGGGCAACTGTCCACCTTCGAAATAAGGGCCTTTGCCTCCCCCGGCACGAGCTCCCTGACCTTTCGTACCGCGCCCGGCCGTCTTCCCCTGGCCGGCCGAGATGCCTCTGCCCACGCGCTTACGCTTCTTTTTCGCCCCTTCCGGGGGACGCAACTCGTGCAACTTCATCAACATCCCCTCCACAATGCACAATGACCAGCTACCTAATCAATCTCCTCGGCCTGCACCAGGTGCTGCACTTTCTGAATCATCCCGCGGATCACAGGTGTATCATCCTGTTCCACCACATCACCCAGACGGCGCAGTCCCAGGGCTCGAATGGTAGCCTTCTGTCGTGCAGAATATCCGATGCTACTTTTGACGTAGGTTATCCGCAGTTTCTTCTGCTTGCCTTTGCTCTTTGCCTTAGACATTACCACGACTCCAGAAAGGACTAACCTCACGGATGGGCTTGCCTCGCAGCTTCGCTTCCTCCGCCGGATCTTTGAGCTGTTCCAGGCCGCGCATGGTAGCCCGCACTATGTTCAGCACGTTAGAGCTACCCAAAGACTTGGTCAGAATATCCTTGATGCCCGCTGCTTCGACCACCGCTCGCACCCCACCTCCGGCCACCACTCCGGTACCTGGCGAAGCGGGTTTGAGCAGCACCTTCGCCCCGCCGAACTCGGAGATCACCTCGTGGGGTATGGTAGTACCCACCATGGCGATACGCTTCATGTTGCGGCGAGCTCGCTCAGCGCCCTTGCGGATGGCGTCCGGCACCGCCCGTGCTTTGCCCACGCCCACGCCGACGCTGCCCTGGTTATCACCCACCACCACCACAGCGCGGAATCCGAACCGCCGACCGCCTTTGATCACTTTGGCCACACGGGTAATGTATACTACTCGCTCGTCTAGTTCCTCGCGTTCCTCGAATTCTTCTCTTACCATTCGTCCTCCTCAAACTGGCTGCTCAGCCTTGGTCGGACGTGGTGTCCGACGCCTCACTAGGGGGAAACAAGCGTAGAAACCTGATCGCTCCAGGCTAAAACTCCAACCCGCCTTCACGAGACCCATCGGCCAGAGCTTTCACCCGGCCATGATACAGGTAACCACCGCGATCGAATACCACTCTTCGGACACCACGAGCCAGAGCTCGCTCAGCCAGCACCTGTCCGACCACCCTGGCCTGCTCGGTTTTGCTCAGACCCTGCAACCTTTCTCGCAACTCCGGGTCCAACGAGGAAGCAGAAACCAGAGTATGTCCCTGGCCGTCGTCTATGATTTGGGCATAGATGTGTTTCAGGCTGCGGAACACATTCAGCCGTGGGCGCTCACTCGTGCCCTTGATTTTCTTCCGCACACGCCGATGCCGACGTTCCCGTGCCAGTCTGCTTTTCTCACTCATCACGCTTTCCTTCCCTCAAAACCAGTCTATCCACATCGTCACCGCGACGTGGGATTTTATATTCCGAGCAAACAGGGCCTTTCCGCCACTACGCGCCGATCTTTCCGGCCTTACCGGCTTTGCGGCGAATGTACTCGCCCTGATAGCGTATCCCCTTGCCCTTGTACGGTTCCGGGGGGCGAATGCGCCGAAGACGCGCCGCTACCTCGCCCACCAACTCCTTGTCCACACCTTCTACGGTGATGAGTCGGGCTCGCTGCTCTACCTGAAAGGTGATTCCTTCCGGGGCCACAAATTCCACCGGATGCGAGAAACCCAAGCTGAGGACCAGCTTGTTGTTCCCCTGCAATTCGGCCCGGTATCCAACCCCCTCAATCTGCAGCACTTTCTGGAATCCCTGACTCACACCGGTCACCATATTTGCCAGGAGGGCGCGGGTCAATCCGTGGAGGGCACGGTGATGTCGCTGATCGGTGGGGCGCGTGACCACCAGTTGACCATCCTGCACTGTCACCTTCATGTCCGGGTGAAAAGTGCGGGTCAACTCCCCTTTGGGACCGCGTACCGTCACCCGACTGCCCTCAATATTGACTTGTACCCCTTGCGGTATAGGAATAGGCATCTTGCCAATTCGTGACACTGGAAAACCTCCCACCTGCTTATTGTTTGCCGACCGCCATTACCAGACGTAGCACAGCAATTCGCCGCCTACCCGTAATCGGCGCGCCTGCTGCCCGGTCATCACTCCCTTGGAGGTGGACAGAATGGCAATACCCATACCACTCAGCACCCAGGGAATCCTGTCCCTCTTCACGTAAACCCGGCAGCCCGGCTTGCTCACCCGCTTCAGACCGGTAATCATGGGGCGTCGCTGCCGGCGATCCCCCACGTACTTGAGCCAAATGCGGATCATCGGCTGCGGGCGCTCGCGCGTCACCGCGAAATCTTGAATGTAGCCCTCTTCTTTCAGAATCCGCGCGATGGCTATCTTGGTCTTGGAACTGGGCACGGCCACATAGCTATGCCCCGCCTGGGAGGCGTTTCTGATGCGGGTCAGCATGTCAGCAATTGGATCGGTCATAGTCATTAATCATTCTCCTCGTCCGATTTCGCCGTTCGTCCGCGCGTCCCGCGGGGCCAGGCCGCTCGTACCGCAGCCTTAGCGCGGGGCAGCGTGGACATTACACAGCTACCAACTCGATTTCACAACGCCGGGGATCTTCCCCGCCGAAGCCAACTCGCGGAAGCAGATACGACACAGTTTGAAACGACGAATGAATCCGCGGGGACGACCACATCGCTGACACCTGTTACGCACTCGCACTTTGTACTTTCGTCGCTGCTCACGGTACATCATGCACTTCTTAGCCACTGTTCCTCCTTAATGCGTTTAACCTCTCCGAAACGGCATGCCCAGCAGAGACAACAACTCTCGTCCCTCTTCGTCGGTCTTGGCGGTGGTCACGATAGTGATCTCCATCCCACGCACTTTGTCAATGGAGTCGTAATCAATCTCCGGCCACACCAACTGCTCTTCCAACCCCAGAGTATAATTGCCCCGGCCATCGAAAGAGTTTGGCGAAACGCCGCGAAAGTCTCGTTTTCTGGGTAGCGCTACGTTACACAGCCGATCGAGAAAGTCCCACATCCGATCACCCCGCAGGGTCACTTTGACCCCGATGGCGCGCCCTTCTCGCAGCTTGAAGCCGGCGATGGACTTCTTGGCCCGGGTAACGATCGGGCGCTGACCGGTGATGGTAGCAATGTCCTGCACGGCGTGATCCAGGGCCTTGGCGTCCTGCAATGCTTCCCCTAACCCTATGTTGACCACGATCTTCTCCAGACGGGGGACCTGCATCACATTCCGGTAGCCAAAGGCGTCCATCATCGCCGGGACAACCTGTTCTTTATATCGCTCCTTCAACCTCGGCATCTTCTATCCTCCACTCGCGGGACCAGGCGTGGCTTAGTCTATCGTCGCCCGGCAACGCTTGCAAATGCGTACTTTCGTCCCGCCACTCATCTCATATCCCACCCTGGTTCGCTGTTTGCAGGTTGGGCAAACCAACATAACGTTGGATATGTGAATCGGTGCCTCAAATTCGATAATTCCAGGCTGAGTCTGGGTTCGTCCCCCTGTGGGTCTGGGGCGTTGATGCTTCTTCACCAAGTTCACCCCCGAGACCACCACCCGGTTTTGCTTGGGGATCACCCGCTGCACCGTTCCTCTCTTCTCGCGGTCATTACCCGTGATTACTTCTACTGTATCACCCTTCTTGATCTTCATCAGAACCTATCTCCCCCTCGTGCTGAGGTCCCAATAGACCCCGTGTCACGGCTGGCTACAGCACCTCTGGCGCCAGCGAGATAATTTTCATAAAGCCTTTATCGCGCAGCTCACGAGCCACCGGCCCAAAGATGCGCGTGCCTTTGGGATTGGTGCTGGTGCCGTCGAGGATCACCGCCGCGTTATCGTCAAAGCGGATATAGGACCCGTCGCTGCGGCCATACTCCTTGGCCGTGCGCACGATGACCGCTCGCACGATGTCCCCTTTCTTGAGCGAACTGGTAGGTGTAGCCTGCTTCACGGAGGCCACGATCACATCCCCCACATGGCCGTAACGTCGTTTAGAGCCACCCAGAACACGGATGCACATGATCTCTTTAGCCCCGGTGTTATCGGCTACTCGTAATCTGCTTTCTTGCTGAATCATCCCTTTGTCCTCCCACGCTGGTTATTCTGTGGCCGTCTAGCTCGTTTCTTCTACGCTTTCCAGAATCTCTTCGACGACCCAGCGCTTCTCGCGGCTTAAGGGACGTGATTCCACGATGCGCACCAAATCACCCACTTTGCACGTGTTATGCTCGTCATGAGCCTTGTATTTTTTGCTGCGGCGCATCACTTTCTTGTAGAGGCGATGTCGCTGTAACCGCTCCACCTTGACCACAACGGTCTTATCCATTTTATTGCTCACTACGCGCCCGATCAGCCGCTTTCGCCGTTCCCTCATTCGGCCTTCTCCTCTTTTGCCATCTGCGCCAATTCGCGCTCTCGCAAGATAGTTTTGATGCGAGCAATGTCTCGCTTCGTGCGTCTCACCAGATTGTGATCTTGCAACTGTTTGATGGACAATTGAAACCGGTAGGTCATCAATCGCTGATAAGATTCTTCTAACTTGGCGTAGAGTTCTTCCGTCGTCATCTCCCGCAACTCTCGAGCCTCCATCATTCCTCACTCCCTGCAGCCAAGTCATGACGCATCACAAACTGGGTCTTGATGGGCAGCTTGTGGGACGCCAGACGCATCGCCTCCCGTGCTGTGCTCTCTTCTACACCGGAGATTTCGAAGATGATGCGTCCCGGCTTGACCACGGCCACCCAGTGATCAACAGGCCCCTTGCCCTTGCCCATACGGGTCTCCGCGGGCCTCTTGGTGACGGGTTTGTCGGGAAAGACCCGAATCCAGAGCTTGCCGCGCCGCTTGACGTGCCGCACAATGGCCCGGCGGGCCGCCTCGATCTGTCGGCTGGTCATCCAGCACGGCTCCAGCGCCTGCAGGCCGTACTCACCAAACGTGATTTCAGCGCCGCGCCGAGCTCGCCCCTTCATCCGACCTCGATGTTGTTTGCGATATTTCACCCTCTTTGGCATCAGCATCGTTCTATTCCTCCACTAACGGCAAGCCGGCACAGCAGCCCAGACCTGCCGCTCCTTTTTGTCTATCCGCCTCGCTACGCCATGGCTTCGGCGACCACCGGCTCTTCCTCGGAAGATTTCTCCGGCAAAACGTCGCCTTTATAAATCCACACCTTGACGCCGATTCGCCCGTAAGTGGTCAACGCTTCCGCCTCACCGTAGTCAATATCCGCTCGCAGAGTGTGCAAGGGCACCCGTCCCTCGCGCACCCACTCGGCGCGGGCCATCTCGGCCCCGGCCAGGCGTCCTTTACAGGCGATTTTGACCCCTTTAGCGCCCAGGCGCATCGCCTGACGCACGGCGCGCTTCATCGCCCGGCTGTGGGAGATGCGATGTTCGAGCTGAAGAGCAATGTTCTCCGCGACCAAAGAAGCGTCCAGGTCCGGTTGCTCTACCTCGCTCACATCCACGCGAATGCGCTTCCCGGTCAACTCCTCCAGCTCCTGACGCAATTGTTTGACCATCGCTCCCCGCCGGCCAATGATAATCCCCGGCTTGGCGGTGTGGATAATAATGCTCACCTGCTTGGGGAAACGCTCAATCTCGATGCGCGAGATACCCGCCCGCCCCATTCTCTCTCGAATCAGATGGCGAATGGCCAGGTCCTCGTGCAGGAGGTTCGCGTACTCCTCCCCCTCAGCATACCAGCGAGCATCCCAGTCTTTAATGATTCCCAATCGGAACCCAGTTGGGTGTACCTTTCGGCCCAATGAATCCCCTCCTTTTCGGGTTCTGGTGGTAGAGCACAGCGCCTGAGTTCTCAGGGCAAAGCTTACTCTTCCACTTCCTCACTCAATACCACGGTGATATGGGAGGACCGCTTGAGAATGGGCTTATAGCGACCGCGAGCGCCAGCGCGCCAGCGCTTCATCATCGGCCCTCCATCAACCTTCAACTCCGCAATGTACAGATCCTCCGGGTCCAGCCCGATGTTCTCTTCGGCATTGGCAATGGCCGACCTGATAACTTTGTACATCGGACGCGCCGCCGCCTGCGGCATGAATCGCAGGGCCGTCAGAGCATCCACCGCCCGCATACCACGCACACGATCGGCGACAAGGCGCACCTTCTGAGGAGACATCCGCACATACCGAGCTACTGCTCTTGCTTCAAACGCCATTTTCCCACTCCACTATCGTCAGACTTATCACGCCACTCATCAAGCCCGTCGAGCGCGAGTCTTCTTCTCTTTGACCACGTGCCCACGATAGGTTCGCGTCGGAGCGAACTCACCCAGCCGATGCCCCACCATGTTCTCAGTGATGTAGATGGGCACATGTCGTCGGCCATCGTGCACGGCTATGGTATGGCCCACCATCTGCGGGAAAATCGTGGATGCCCTGGACCAAGTCTTGATCACTCGCTTCTCGCCGCGCTTGTTCATCTCTTCAATTCTCTTCAACAGCTTGGGATCTACGTAAGGTCCCTTTTTCAGTGAACGCGACACCGTCTACCCTCCTGTATCCAATCCCGATTTGCCTAATGGCCCAACCACCATAGGGCCTGGCCGCTATCGCTTCTTACCCCGGCGGCGGACTATCCACTTATCGGTGGATTTGTTACGCCGCGTCTTCTTGCCCAACGTAGGCTTACCCCACGGCGACTTGGGCGAGGGCATGCCAATAGGTGCACGCCCTTCTCCACCACCATGCGGGTGATCGCGCGGGGTCATGGCCGAGCCGCGCACTGCCGGTCGCCAACCCAGATGCCGCTTGCGACCTGCCTTACCCAACTTGATGTTGCCGTGATCGGTGTTGCCCACCTGACCAATGGTGGCCATACACGACTGATGAATGAGCCGCACCTCGCCGCTGGGCAGACGCACATGGGCGTACTTCCCCTCCTTGGCCATCAACTGCGCGGAAGTGCCGGCCGCCCGCACCAATTGCCCGCCTTTACCCGGCTGCAACTCGATGTTGTGGATCAGCGTACCCGTGGGGATATTGGCGATGGGCAGGGCGTTACCCACACGCACCTCGGCCTCAGGCCCGCTCATCACCGTATCGCCCACCATCAAGCCCAGAGGGGCGATGATGTAACGCTTTTCGCCATCGGCGTAGACCAGCAGGGCAATGCGCGCCGAACGATTGGGATCGTATTCAATCGAAGCCACACGGGCCGGCACGCCCACCTTATCCCGTTTGAAGTCAATGAGACGGTAACGACGCTTATGTCCCCCGCCGCGATGGCGGACGGTGATCTTGCCCCGCACATTGCGCCCGGCCTTCTTGTGCAGCGGAGCCAGCAAAGAGCGCTCGGGCTCGGTCCGCGTTATCTCCTCGAATGTGGAAGCTGTCATGCCCCGTCGCCCCGGCGACGTGGGTTTGTACACTTTGATTGCCATCTCTACTCCCTCATCTCGCAAGCTTCCGGCGCCCACCTATCCCCAGCCGGGATAGCCGACACCGGCGTGGCAGACGATACTGAGCATTCCATCCCCGCACCACGCTTGCGGCTTAGCCGCCTGCCACTTTCAGATTTACACACCCTCAAAAATCTCGATCTTCTGCCCCGGCGCCAGGGTGACAATCGCCTTTTTCCAGGCCGGGACGCGCACCACCCGCCGGCGGCCATAGCGCCCCATCTTCGCCGGGACGTTTACGATGTTGACCGAAACCACGTCCACATCGAATATCTCTTCCACGGCCTTCTTCACCTGATGCTTGTTGGCCCGGCGATCTACCTCGAAGGTGTACTGATCGAGATAATCCGCCTGAAAGCTGCTCTTCTCTGTGAGAATCGGCCGTTTGATAATCTCATAAGGATTCATCGCTCGTCCTCCCACCTCATCCCAGAATGCGCTCAATCTCCCGCAAAGCCCCCAAGGGCATCAGGAGGTAGTCGTAGTTCAAGAGATCACGGACGTTCAGATAGCTGGCCCGCAGAGTGGAAACGTCTGGGATATTGCGCACCGATTTCTCCACGTTCTCGTTGCGCTCCGGCAGCAGGATGAGCACACTGGCATCCAGGCCCAGCCTCTCCAAGACCTTGATCATCTCTCGTGTTTTGGGCACGCCCAACTCCAACTCGTCCAGGCAGACGATCTGCCCGTCGGCGGCCTTCACCGAGAGAGCGGAGCGCAGGGCCAGGCGCCGCATCTTGCGCGGCATCTTCTGCCGGTAACTGCGCGGTCGCGGTCCGTGCGCGACACCACCGCCTCGCCACAAGTTCACCTTGCGTGAGCTGTGGCGCGCGCGACCGGTGCCCTTCTGTCGCCACACCTTGCGCGTGGTGCCGCTCACCTCGCCCCGCGACTTGGTCTTGTGCGTGCCCAGCCGGGCATTGGCCAACTGCCGCACCAGCGCCTGGTGCATCACTGCCACGTTGGGCTCGATGCCGAAGATATCCTCGCGCAGTTCGGCTTCGCCAACTGCTTCACCATCTGCGTTGTAAACTGTCACTCGCAACATTATCACCTCTGGTTACTGATAGTTCTTCATCACAACGGGTAAGTAAACGCTGTGAATTTCATCGGCGACCAGCACGGGCACGTCCAGCGTCTCCACGCCCTGGTCGGCGAACCAAGTAATCCCCTCGCGCACCACATCCCATTGCAGGATGTAAATCCCATCGGGCACACCGGATGGCGCGCCAACGCGGGCGTGCAACCCGGCCTCCTGTCCGTAACCCATGCTGTAGGGCAGATAGGTCCTGTAATCCGCCCACCCACTGACGGGGTTATAGTTCTGGTCATACCAGTGATAACCCAGGCGCACAGGATTGCCACCCCCACTCGGCCAGTACAGACTGCCGGTGTTTTTGACGGTGACGTCTACGTAGTTGTTCGTACTGCCGGTAAGCATGGCACCAGGGGTGCTTTGGCTGGGATAGCTGGCATTATAAGCGACCTTGGCCCAGGCTACGCCGAGGTAGTTAGAGGTCTCGGTAGACGTAGCTGGATCCCTGAGTATACGGATTGTGTATTGTCCGGTCTTGGTTGCGGTAAACTCCGCTATCTCGAAACTGTTGTGCAGACTGGCAGAGTACCCAACAAGTTCGGGATCCAGGACATATAAAATCAAATCGGTATCTAAGCCATCAGAGCCCTCAGTCTGAAAATCGGACGAGGGATTGGAATCCCAGCAAATAACGACTCGCACTCTATCTCCAGCAGTCGCAGAAAAGGTAAAGGTTTCCTTCAACCAATCATCCTCGTAATCATCAGGGTACACGATGTTCCTGGTGGCCCATTGCCAATTGGCCGTGATCGTATCGGCCAGGGAGATGTCTATGCCCCCGGCACCATCTTGATCGCTCAGTTTGCTATCACCCTCGATATTGTTGATGGCCGAAGCCATGACGATGGCCCGGATAGTCTCTGGCCAGATACCTAAATCAGGCTTTCTGTCCATAATCAGAGCGACCAGGCCGGTCACCTGGGGAGCGGCGAGGCTGGTACCGCTTAGAGCACGAAACCCATCATCGCCCCAAGGAGTATAGGCCGTTGTCACACTTGCTCCCACAGCAACCACATCGGGCTTCTCTCTGTCGCCTGATCCGCTCGTGCCATCAATGTAGGGATCCACATAGCACGAATCATCCCACATAACATCATCTGACCAGGAAGAGTCGTTATGATCATCGAACCCGCCCACCGTGAGAATGTTGTAGCCCTTGGCTGGACTGGAAACATGCCAGACCTGGGCCACATCGTTGCCCGCGCCCACCACTATCGTCGGGTAACGATAGCGGGCCACATAGTCGAGAGCTCTGTCCTCCGGCTGCATGTAACGACTACCTTCGGTGGTGAAGCTGCAATTGATGGCGTATGCCCCCTGATCTACGGCCCATTCCAGACCATCTGCCAGATAGTCTATTGTGCCTCCGGTTACCCTGGCGCTGACGAGCGAATCACTGCCGTATGCAATACCCCGATATTGTGGATAGTCTGGATGGTCACCAGCCAACACGCCAGCCACAGCCGCCGCGTGCCAATCCGTGGCCTCGGCCGTATTTACGGCTATGATCTTTCCTTGCAAAGCACCGTGGGTAATGCCGGGATTAATCACACCGCCTTCGGCGACGGCTATAGTAACACCTTCGCCCGTGTACCCGCGTCCCCAGACAGTGGTAGCACGCACCGTCGGTGCAGCCGAGTCCAGTTGAGGGTGAATTTCCATCTCACCCCAGTAGATAGCGCCCAGGTTCTCCAACGGGGCCTCGTTCAGCTCGAGCACAGCCTTCCTGGACAATTCGGCCACCACAGCGGGGATAAACTCAAGCGCTTTGGCTTCGTAGCCCCTGGCCCGCAGGAGATCAATGATGGGTTGTGCCGCTGCCAGATGAGCCTTGTCCAACAAATCGTTGTAATCGGCTAACACTTTCCTCGATAGTTCCCTGTCCAGTTTCGCCGGCGCGCCTCTCTCGTCGCAGACGCGCCCGCCTATTACCCTGAAGCCCTTAAGTTGCGGGTACTTCTGTACCAACTGTGCATCTACCCCTGCGTAGTCCACCCCCTTGACCCACAGCAGCACTTTCACCAGGTCTTTATCTTTCCTGGTTTGCAAGAGATAGTACAACTCTGGTTCCAACCTGCCATACTTGGCCCGCCGTGCCTCGAACTCCGCCTTCTCCAGTGCTTTCACGTCCACTCGTTTGCCGTACAGATCAATGGTCACGTCCTGGGTCAGCAGGCTTTTGCTGTCCAGCACTCTCACCCACCAGCACATTCGGTCGGTCAAAGGATAATGGACCACCATGTCGTTGACAACTTGCAAATTCTCGATGGCTGTTTTCTTCCCGTGAGCCGCCAATTCCAGAACCAGACGCTCGTACCTGGCTCGATATGCCTGGGCTTCCTCTACCAGCAATTCATCCAGTTTGTTTCCCTTGGCTATCGCTCCAGTCTGCCCCTCGATCATCACCTCGTAAATCAACTGGCCTTTGCCCTTCGTATCCAGTACCAGCTCCCGATGGAGCACTTTCCCGGTCAATGGGAATTCGATCGTTGATTCATCAGCAACCGATAGTTGATCGGCCGATATATTCCTGGTGCGCGAGACGTGTTGTATCGCCATCTGCGCGTTAGAGAGGGCAGGAGCGGTAGGCGTAGGCAGCGGCGACTGAAACAGCGGCGAAAGTTCACACCGGCTCTGTGGCTCAGCCCATGAGTTGTTCCACGCCAACGCGAGCAAAGCCATCACCGCGCAGGTCAACACCCCGACCTTGAGCAACTGCCTGGTATTCCCGCACATCTCAAACCCTTCTTCGAGAGTCACGCACATTCACGGGATAAAATGTGCTGTGCGCATTACCTCCTCACAGTTAGCGAGGATTACCCTTGCTTCCTCGCCTCTTTGATAATCAGCAACCCGTTGCGTGCTCCCGGCACCGTCCCCTTAACGGCCAACAGATTGCGCTCCGGATCCACCAGCACCACCTGCAAGTTCTGCGCCGTGACCCGTGCGTTCCCCATGTGTCCGGCCATGCGCTTCCCTTTGAACACGCGCCCCGGCGTGGTCGTAGAACCAATGGAACCCGGCGCACGCTCGCGGTCGGACTGGCCGTGGGTCTTGGGTTGGCGTTTGAACCCGTGACGCTTGATAGTACCCGCGAAACCGCGCCCCTTGGAAGTGCCTACCACATCCACCCGTTCGCCCACATCGAATATGCCAACCGTAATCTTCTGTCCCTCTTCGTACTCCTCTGGATCGGAGACACGAACTTCGCGCAGGTAGCGCAGAGGGGGTAAATTTCTCTTACGCAGATGGCCGAGCTGACCTTTGGTGAGACGCTTGGGCTTCACCTCCTCGAAACCCAACTGGATCGCGCTATAGCCATCCCGTTCCACCGTCCGCTTCTGCACCACAAAGCAGGGCCCAGCCTCGATGACCGTTACCGGGATAACCTCTCCACTCTCGTCAAAGATCTGCGTCATGCCCACTTTCTTGCCTAAAATACCCTTCATCTTCCCTCCCACAGGCGAGTTCCCCCAAGAGCCCTCGAGTTCCTTCGAGTTCCCTCTCCTTCTGAGTCCCCGACAAGTTCTTGCGAGAGACCGTCGCAGAAACCAGATCAGGGGCCTCACCAGGGCTTACATTTTGATTTCGATATCCACCCCAGCCGGCAGATTAAGACGCATCAGCGAATCAATGGTCTTGGACCCAGGATCAATGACATCAATGAGTCGCTTATGAGTGCGAATCTCGAAATGTTCCTGGGAGTCCTTGTCCACGAAAGGGGAGCGCTGCACGGTAAAGCGCTCGATCTTGGTGGGCAAGGGAACCGGTCCCACCACCTGTGCTCCCGTGCGCTCCGCCGTCTCCACGATGCGTCGCGCTGACTGGTCTAGAACCCGATGATCGTAAGCTTTCAGTCGAATCCTGATCTTCTGCTTGGCCATAGCCCCTCTCTCATCCCACATCACACTTCGGGGCAAGGTACGGCACAAAGTGACGCACCCTGCCCCGCCAGGTACGTTGTACTATTCCAGTATCTTGGTGATCACACCCGCGCCAACGGTCAGACCACCCTCACGAATAGCGAAGCGCGACCCTACCTCCAGGGCCACCGGCACAATCAACTCCACCTGCAAGTTCACGTTGTCCCCAGGCATGACCATTTCCACGCCCTCGGGCAAAGTGATCTCGCCCGTCACGTCCATGGTGCGGATGTAGAACTGAGGACGATAGCCGGGGAAGAAGGGCTTGTGCCGACCACCTTCATCCTTGCGCAGGACGTAGACCTCACTCATGAACTTGGTGTGAGGCTTGATGCTACCCGGCTTGGCCAGCACCATACCGCGCTCCACCTCGTCGCGATCAATGCCGCGCAGCAGGCAGCCCACATTGTCGCCGGCAATGCCCTTATCCAGGGTCTTGTGGAACATCTCCACCCCGGTGCACACCGTCTTCTTGATCTGGTCACGCAGACCGACGATCTCCACCTCGTCGCCCACCTTGATGGTGCCGCGCTCGATTCGCCCGGTGACCACCGTGCCACGCCCCTTGATGCTGAACACGTCCTCGATAGGCATCAGGAAGGGCTTATCCTCCTCACGCACCGGCGTCGGGATGTAATCGTCTATGGCGTGCATCAGCTCCCAGATACACTGATACTCGGGAGCATCCGGATCGGTGCTGTCGCTCTGGAGAGCCCGCAGCGCGCTACCCCGCACCACCGGGACCTCATCGCCGGGGAACTCGTACTCGTCCAGCAACTCTCGCAGCTCCAGTTCCACCAGCTCCAGCAACTCCTCGGAGTCCTCATCCTCCATCAGGTCGCATTTGTTCAAGAATATGACCATGCTCGGCACTTCCACCTGGCGGGCCAGCAGCACGTGCTCGCGCGTCTGAGGCATAGGCCCCTCAGAGGCATCCACCACCAGGATAGCCCCATCCATCTGGGCTGCACCGGTGATCATGTTCTTGATGTAGTCGCGGTGTCCGGGGCAGTCCACGTGAGCGTAGTGACGTTTCTCCGTCTCGTACTCCACGTGGGAAATGGCCACCGTCAAGATTTTCGTCGCATCACGACGGAAGGTCTTGGCGTCCGCTTTGGCCACCTCATCGTAGCTCTTGTACGATGCCAAGCCCTTCAAGGCCAATACCTTGGTGATGGCGGCTGTCAAGGTTGTCTTGCCGTGGTCAATGTGTCCGATGGTTCCCACGTTCACATGAGGCTTTGTTCGCTCAAACTTTTGCTTAGCCATTTAAATTCTCCTTTCCCTCAATTACCGAATTTCTGGAGAGGCCCCTTCTCCCCTCGTAGACCACGGCGGGGAGCGGGCTACCACCTCAAAATCTCCTTTTTCCCTGTTTTTATCTCTCACGCCCCACAGGGGGCGAAAGAAGCGAAGTAACTACCATCCTCCCATCAAAATTCGCTCTTTTACTTCTGATGAAACCTCAGCGTAATGATCGAATTCCATGGTAAAAGTGCCTCGCCCTTGCGTCAACGAGCGCAGGGCCGTAGCATATCCAAACATCGCCGCCAGCGGAGCGAAAGCCTTCACTGCCTGCAAATCGGTGCCCCGCAACTCCATGCCCTCAATCCGCGCTCCGCGCGCACTCAAATCGGCGATGATTTCCCCGATAAACGCCTCTGGCGCTACCACCTCGATCTTCATCGTCGGCTCTAACAAGGTCGGCGCCGCCTCTTGCACCGCATTCTTCAGCGCCATAGAGGCCGCCACCTTAAAGGCCAGCTCCGACGAATCGTCCTCGTCGAAAGAGCCCCCCACCACAGTGGCCTTGATGCCCACCAGGGGATACCCGGCTAACACCCCACTTTCCATAGCCTCCCGCAGACCTTGTTCCACCGCGGGCAGGAACTCCTGGGGTATCTCCGCCTCGCTGACCTTTGACTCGAAGACGAACCCCGTATCGTTCTCCAGAGGCTCTATCTCCAAGATCACATGACCATACTGGCCACGGCCACCCGTCTGTCGCATGAATTTGCCCTCGGCCCGCGCCGGCCGGGTGATCGTCTCCCGATAGGCCACCTGGGGCTTCCCCACCAGCGCTTTCACCTTGAACTCGCGGAGCATGCGGTCCACCAGCACCTCCAGATGCAATTCGCCCATGCCCGAGATGATGGTCTGGCCGGTGTTCTCATCTACCCGCACCCTGAAGGTGGGGTCCTCCTCCGCCAGCCGGATGAGGGCATTGGCCATCCTGTCCTGATCGGCATCGGTGTGTGGTTCGATGGCCACCGAGATGACCGGCTCCGGGAACTTGATGGACTCCAAGATGATAGGGTGATTGGCGTCGCACAGCGTCTCGCCGGTGAAAGTGTCTTTCAACCCCAGCGTCGCGCCAATATCCCCGGCGTAGACCTCCTGGATCTCCTCCCGGCGGTTGGCGTACATCCGCAGCAAGCGCCCGATGCGCTCTTTCCTGTTCTTGTTGGCGTTGCGCACCGCCTGTCCGGCTCGAATGCGGCCCGAATACACACGGAAGTAAGCCAGGCGTCCCACGTAAGGGTCAATCGCGATCTTGAACACCAGTGCTGCCAGGGGCGCTTCCTCGTCGGCGTACCTTTCTTCCAGCTCACCCGTCTTGGGATGGATGCCGCTGACGGGGCGCACTTCCAAAGGCGAGGGCAGGTAGTCCACCACCGCGTCCAGCAGCGGTTGAATGCCCTTGTTGCGCAATGCAGAGCCGCATAGCACGGGCACCAACTCCGTGCGCAGCGTCGCGCGCCGCAGAGCAGCGCGCAACTCCTCCGCCGTGATCTCATCCCCTTCCAAATAGCGGAGCATAAGGTCGTCATCGGTCTCGATCACGGCCTCCACCAGCTCCTCGTGGCGTGTCAGGGCCTCATCCATCAGCTCCTCTGGAATCGGGCCTCTCACCTGCTGAGTACCCTGCTCATCCGCGTAAGTGATAGCTTGCATCTCCAGCAGGTCCACCACCCCCACGAAAGAATCCTCCACGCCGATGGGGATTTGCACTGCCACCGGGGTCGCGGCCAGGCGTTCCCTTATCATATCCACCGTGCGCCAGAAATTGGCTCCCACACGGTCCATTTTGTTAACGAAACAGATACGCGGCACTCCATAGCGGTCGGCCTGCCGCCACACCGTCTCCGACTGGGGCTCAACACCGGCCACCGCGTCGAAGACCACGATCCCACCATCCAATACGCGCAGGCTGCGCTGCACCTCGGCTGTGAAATCAATATGGCCTGGCGTATCAATGATGTTAATCTGATGCTCTCTCCAGAAGCAGGTAATTGCCGCTGCGGTGATGGTGATACCGCGCTCGCGCTCCTGCTCCATCCAGTCGGTGACCGTGGTGCCCTCGTCCACATTGCCCATGCGGTGCGTCCGACCGGTGTAGAAAAGCACCCGTTCCGTGGTGGTTGTCTTGCCCGCGTCAATGTGGGCAATTATACCGATATTGCGTACTCGTTCCAGGGGGTATTCCCGTGGCATCTGAATGGCTCCGTAGCCAGGAAATCGAGTGATTCGGCAGTTAGTCTCAAGGAGCCTGCGCTAACCACCCAGCAAACCCAATAACCTGGAAGAGAGGGGACTTACCAGCGGTAATGGGCGAAAGCCTTGTTCGCTTCAGCCATTTTGTGGGTATCTTCCCGCTTCTTGATCGTCGCCCCGACCCCCTGGGCCGCATCCATTAGCTCAGCAGCTAACTTCTCGGCCATGGACTTGCCAGGGCGATTTCGTGCAGATTGTATCAGCCAGCGCATGGCCAGGGCCAATTGCCTGTGAGGCGGCACCTCAACCGGCACCTGGTAAGTTGCACCACCCACGCGCCGAGGCTTCACTTCCAGGATTGGAGTTGCATTCTTGATGGCTTGCTCAAAAACCTCCAACGGATTACGGCTCATGCGCTTTTCAATGAGATCGAAGGCATCGTACAAAATACGCGCCGCCGTACTTTTCTTACCACCCTTCATCAGGCGATTAATGAACTTGGCCACCACCACGCTATTGTATTTGATATCCGGTTCTACCTCCCGCTTGGGAGGACGATAACGTCTCGGCATACCTTACTCCTCAGATCCTCCGATTGAGCGGCGATTACCGCCGACAAGAATCCAGCTACCTTTCCGCTCTTTGCTTGGGTCGCTTGGTGCCGTACTTGGACCGCTGCTGCTGGCGATTATCCACGCCTGCCGAGTCCAAAGCACCCCTGATGATGTGATAGCGCACGCCGGGCAAGTCCTTGACACGACCGCCGCGCACCAACACGACCGAGTGCTCCTGCAACGTATGTCCCTCGCCGGGGATGTAAGCCGTCACTTCAATCCCATTGGTAAGACGCACACGGGCGATCTTGCGCAGCGCCGAGTTAGGCTTCTTGGGCGTCATAGTTCGCACCTGCGTGCATACCCCACGCTTCTGGGGAGCACCTTTTCTCACCCGACGACGCTGCCCCTTCAACGCATTGTAGGTATAAAGCAGCGCTGGAGCCTTGCTCTTGCTTCGCTTACGGGAGCGACCTTTTCTCGCCAACTGATTGATGGTGGGCAAATTCCTTCCTCCCCTGAAACTAGTAAATCGCTCGAACTTCCACTGTTCACTGAATGAGGCCATCGTGAGAAGAGCCGCGATGGCCTCATGCAAACCTAACGCGCTCTAAAAGGCTTACCTGCTAGGCAACGAAGGAAGATTCTACCATAGAATTTTCCAAAAGTCAAATCCTATTCCGTATCCCCTTCGAAGCCCAGCAATCCCAGACCAGAGCCTAGCTGTGGAAGCTTCTCCTTCTCCTCATCCTTGCCAAACTCGATGATCTCGCCATTGTCGCCCAAAGCCTCCACAGCCAACCCCAGGCTTTGCAACTCTTTGACCAGCACGCGGAACGAGGCTGGCAAGCCAGGTTCCGTCACTTCTTCACCCTTGACTATAGCCTCATAGGTCTTCACGCGGCCCGTCACATCATCAGATTTGACGGTCAGCATCTCCTGCAAGGTATAGGCCGCGCCATAAGCCTCCAGGGCCCAAACCTCCATCTCTCCAAAACGCTGACCACCGAACTGAGCCTTACCACCCAGCGGCTGCTGAGTGACCAGGGAGTACGGCCCGGTAGAGCGAGCGTGCACCTTGTCCTCCACCAGGTGCGCCAACTTCATCATGTGGATCACACCCACTGTCACCGGCTGGTCAAAAGGCTCACCGGTCTTGCCATCGTACAGCACTATCTTGCCAGTAGTGGGCACAGGCCACCCGATCCGCCGGCTCACCTCCTCGGCGTAGGTTCGCAGCTCCTCACCCGACAGTTCCGGTGATACTTCTTCCCCGTGCTTGGTCAACCACAGCCGCAGACAAACGTCTATGGCCAGAGCATCGCTCGCCTCTCGCTCAGCGACGCTGCGGTGATCGTCTTCAAAAATCAGAATGCTATCGGGATCGTATCCCAGCTCCTTCAACCACTCTCGTAACACCGCACGCCGGGCATAGACCCGATCATAGGCCAACTGCTCCTCGTCATAGTCACAGCCGAGTTCATCAAACCAGTGCGCAATGTAATACAGACGCGCATCGTCATCATCATCAAAGTAGTCGGTATCCATGCCCTGTTGCTTGATCCACTCCCAGGCGCGAGAGGTTATCTCCGCCCAGGCCTCATCAATCATCCACGCCCGGGCCAATTCGGCCTCGATTTCCTGCTCATCAGCACCATCGAAGACGGGGCTCACCGCCCGGAAGCCCAACCTGTCGGCAGCCCAACCCAGGTGCGTCTCCAAAATCTGACCGATGTTCATGCGGCCCGGCACACCCAAGGGGTTCAGAATGATCTCTACCGGCGTGCCATCGGGCAAGAACGGCATATCCTCGATAGGTACCACCTTGGAGATGACGCCTTTGTTCCCGTGGCGCCCGGCCATCTTATCCCCTTCGGTGATCTTGCGTTGCTGGGCCACACTCACCCGCACCAGTTGATTGACCCCCGTTTGCAAATCCCGGTGCTCCTCGCGGTCGAAGATCCTTACATCTACCACCTTGCCCCGCTCACCATGGGGCATGCGCAGGGAGGAGTCCTTAACCTCGCGAGCTTTTTCACCGAAAATGGCCCGCAGCAACTTCTCCTCCGGGGTCAGCTCTTTCTCGCCTTTGGGCGTGATTTTGCCGACCAGGATGTCGCTGGGTCCCACCTCGGCCCCAATGCGCACGATGCCGTTTTCGTCCAGGTCTTTCAGCGCCTCTTCACCGACGTTGGGAATATCGCGAGTGATTTCCTCCGGACCGAGCTTGGTCTCGCGCGCCTTCACCTCGTGCTTCTCTATGTGGATGGAGGTGAACTTGTCCTCTCGCACCAGGCTTTCGCTGATGATGATGGCATCCTCGTAGTTGTTGCCCTCCCACGACATGAAGGCCACCAGCACATTCTGCCCCAGGGCCAGCACCCCGTGGTCGGTGGACGAGGAATCCGCCAACACGTCACCTTTTTTGACCTTTTGCCCCTTACTGACGATGGGGTGCTGATCAATGCAGGTAGACTGGTTAGAGCGATTGAACCTGCGCAACTTGTAGGTGCGCAACCCATTCTCGCCAGCGACAATTATGCGCTCGCCAGTGACACTCACCACCTCCCCGTCCTCCTGAGCGATGACCACCTGTCCCGAGGCCAGCGCTGCGCTGGGCTCCATGCCCGTGACCACGATAGGCTCCTCCGGAGTGAGAAGTGGCACTGCCTGACGCTGCATGTTAGAACCCATCAGGGCGCGGTTCGCGTCATCATGCTCCAGGAACGGGATCAGCGAAGCGGATATTCCCACCACCTGCTTGGGGGAAACGTCCATGTAATCAATTTTCTCCGGCGCTTCGAACAGGAAGCGCTGGCTGCGCCGCACGGAAATACGATCGTCAATGAAATGACCCTTGTCGTCGAGCTTGGCGTTGGCCTGGGCAATGGTGAACTGGTCTTCCGTGTCCGCCGTCAGATAAACTATCTCATTGGTCACCATGGGACGAACCTTGACCTCGTCCACCGAGGGCAAGGCAGCAATTCGCTCGGCCAGTTCGGGAGTCACCTCGGTACCCGCCTCGGCCACCACCTCACCGCTTTCCGGGTCCACAATCTGCTCGCGAAGGATGTGCCCGACCAACTTATCGGCCTCGTTGGGCACCGTGCGTATCACCTTGCGATAAGGCGTTTCGATGAAACCGTATTCATTCACCCGCGCATAGCTGGCCAAACGCCCGATCAACCCGATGTTGGGACCCTCAGGGGTCTCGATGGGGCAGATGCGCCCGTAGTGGGAGTGGTGCACGTCTCGCACATCAAAACCGGCCCGCTCGCGGCGCAGACCACCCGGTCCCAACGCGCTGAGAGTGCGCTTGTGGGTAAGCTCAGTCAGGGGGTTGGTCTGATCCATAAACTGGGACAACTGGCTGGAGCCGAAGAATTCGCGCACGGCAGCCACAACCGGTCGAATGTTGATCAACGAAATGGGGGTTATCTCCTCAGTGTCGCGAATGCTCATTCTCTCGCGCACCACGCGCTCCATGCGCCGCAATCCGATGCGCAGCTTGTTCTGAATGAGCTCCCCCACCGTCTTCACCCGCCGGTTGCCCAGGTGGTCAATGTCATCCGGGTCCTCCAGACCGTTATTCACCCGGATCATCCTCTCCACCACTTTGACCAGGTCCATCTTGGTCAGGGTTCGGTGTTGAGAGGGTATATCCAGTCCCAGACGACGATTGAGTTTGTAACGGCCAACCCGCCCCAGGTCGTAACGGTGTTGGTCAAAAATCTGGGAGACCAGGTAATCTCTGGCGTTGTCCAGGGTGGGCGGATCACCGGGTCGCATGCGCTTGTAGAACTCCAGCAGGGCCTCTTCAGCTATGGTGCGATCCCCTTTGAGCTCCCATTCGGGCTCCTGGCGCATTGTCCCCACAATGTACTGATGGTCAGGATGAGTATCGGACTCGGCGAAAAGGGCGAGCAACTCCTCATCGCTGCCCTCGGTCAGCACATCGCTGTCCAACCCGTCATCCACCGCGGCAAGAGCCCGCAGCAGGATGGTGACCGGGATAGTGCGTTTGCGGTTGAACTTCAGGGTGAGATAATCGCTCTTACGGGTCTCGAACTCCATCCAGGCGCCCCGGTCTGGGATCAGCTTGGCCTGGCTGAGCAGACGTCCCGTGGTGCGATCCTCTTCAGCGTCGAAGTAGACGCCAGGAGAGCGGATGAGCTGACTGACCACCACCCGCTCTGTCCCGTTGATGATGAAGGTGCCATTCTCCGTCATCAACGGGAAATCTCCCAGGAATATCTCCGAGCGGATGTGCTCATCGGTCTCCCGGTTGTGCAGGTCCACTTCAACGTACAGAGGAGCGGCATAGGTCATGTCGCGGTCCAGACACTCCAGCGCCCCATACTTGGGCTCCTCAAAGCGATAAGTCAACCCCAGTTGTCTGCTGACCGGGTCATGGTACGCCGGGAAGTGCAGCGAGAGCACCCCGTTGAAGCTCTCGATAGGAGATATTTCATTAAAGAGCTCGAGCAAACCCTCT
>JACIWR010000399.1 GCA_014360845.1 Anaerolineae bacterium | reverse complement strand
TTGCCGTCAAAGTGCGCATCCCCAACGCCGACCATCGCCTGAAACCGGGCATGCCTGCCGATGCCCTCATCCACGGCGGGTGAGGGTTGGAGCAGCTCAGGTGACTGTCACCTGATGAGACCTCTTAACGGCTCGTGCAACAGCCCATTACTGACCAGGCAATCGGGGTCATCAAGCTGCCAGAGACGGCCCTCCAGCGTGGTGGCCGTAGCCCCGGCTTCCCTGGCGATGAGTACGGCTGCCGCTGCATCCCAAGGCTTGAGACTCAGATGAAAATACCCCTCACACCAGCCGGCAGCCACGTAGCAGGGAGCCAGCGCCGCCGAGCCAGCGACGCGCATCGTGCCCACGTGATCGGCCAGGCGACCAATCGCCGCCACCACTCTGGCTCGCGTCTGCAAATCGCAGGACCAATCCAGGGTGATGAGCGCCTCGGTCAGTTGCCCCACCGCACTGACCTGCAAAGGCTCGCCGTTGAGGTAAGCCCCGCCTCCCCGTCGGGCATGGAACAACCAATCGCGCAGCGGTTCGTACACCACCCCAACAAGGGACTCATCGTCCAGGGTGAGGGCGATGGACGTGGAGAAAACGGGGTAACCGTGCGCGTAGTTGTTCGTGCCGTCCAGGGGGTCAATGATCCAGCAGTAGCGGGAGCGGCGCGGCGGTGCCTCGGTCTCCTCGGTGAGGATGTCGTGGTCGGGGAAGCGGGCGCTCAGGATACGCACAATGGCTTCCTCGGTCATCATGTCCACCTCGGTCAGCAGATCGCGGGGGCCTTTGTGCTGCACTCGATAAGTCTGATGCATTTGCTCGCGCATGATCTGGCCCGCCGCGCGGGCTGCTTCGATAGCGGTCTGCAGGAATTTGTCGTAAGTCATTTTCACCTCTGAGTTGTGATCTTCGGGAACCGTTGCGTTCGGGATAGCGGGCACCATTGTACCTCTTGTGACCGCAAATTTCAAGTCATCAAGTCCCCAGTATTCAACTTGACTTAACAAGAAAAGTAGGGTATCATAGTTTCAGTTGTGATTGACTTTGGGGTGTGTGTATAATTTGGGGAAAGGTGCACGGCGGTGCCAGAGGACAGACGTTCAACTAGGCTCTCACTGATACAGTTTTTGGCTATTATCGCCGTCACTCTTAGCCTGTCGCTCATCGTGGATTTCGGACGAAAGGCAACAGCCAGCTACCGGGTGCGTCAGAACGAGATAAAGCTGGCACAAGAGGTAGCCGAACTGGAGGCCCGGCAACAAGCGCTCAAAGAGCGAAAAGCTCTCTTGCAGAGCGATGCTTTCGTCGAGCAATGGGCCCGGCAGGAGATGCATCTGGTGCGCAGTGGGGAAACAGCAGTGATGCCGGTGATCCCCAGGCCTGTCCAGTCGGCAAAGACCCAAGAGGGTCGCCAGCCCGTCGAGGGGGTAGAAGAACAGGAGTTGCCCTGCTGGCAAGTATGGTGGGCTCTCTTCATGGGCAGCGCGCCGGGGTCCTGAAATCCGAGAGAAAAACGGCATTTGACCAATGAGTGAAAATCGTGTATAATATCAGTCGCGATGCGGGGTAGAGCAGTGGCAGCTCGTCGGGCTCATAACCCGGAGGTCGTAGGTTCAAATCCTACCCCCGCTACCTGAAAAGCGCATGGCTTGAGGCCATGCGCTTTTACATTTCCCATATCCCATGGCAGGACAACTGCTCGCAGTCATCCTGTTCCTCCAATCGCGGTTAAGATACCCGGCGACACACTACGGGGAGACCAGCTCGTCTTTGAGTTCGTAGAAGCAAAGGAGCGTGCTCCCATAACGGCGCTGCTCGGTCAATTCCAGATGCGTCAGGGACTGGGGTTCATACTCCTTGGGGAAAATCTGTACTATTATCACCCCTTGAGGTGCGAGGGGCAGGCGTCGGTCCAGACTCCGTAAGGTACGGGCCCATAATCCCTTGTACTGGGGTGGAGCGACGTAGATGATATCGAATTTCTGTTCGGGTTCCAAGCGGGCCAGGTAGTCGAACACATCCCCGGCAACGATGTCGGCGCGCTCTCGCAACCGAGTGGCCTGCAAGTTCTCCCGAATGGTACGCAGCGCGCGCCCGTCCTGTTCCACGAACACCGCCCGCCGCGCCCCCCGGCTGAGAGCCTCGATGCCCACACTCCCCGTGCCGGCGAACAGGTCCAGCACATGGGCATCCAACACCCGCTCGCCTAGAATGTTGAATAGCGCTTCTTTCACCCGGTCGGTGATGGGCCGGGTCACGTTACCCGGCACCGGGCGCAGTTTTCGGCCCTTGGCCTGACCCGCTATAACGCGCATATCCTCCCTCCTGCTGGTCATTATACCTCACCTTTCGCGTGAGGACAACTCCGGAGCCAGGGCTTTTCAATTTCTAACGCAGGCCAGATGACAATCACCTTTTCGGCACGGGAGGCTCGCAAAAGATGGCAAGATACGGCTCCCTGAGCGTCTTTCTCACCAGCAGATCGGGGGCGACTGTCACCTGGGCCAATTCTTCGAAAAGCCCTACTTCGGAGCAGGCGGCGGTTGAACTTTTCGGCGGTGGATGCTATAATGAACTGGACTCCGGCGAAAAGCTCTCTTCTGGTCCTGTGCGCCCCGCCAGACAGCGGTTGCAAATGGGGCGAATCGGTCTCTGTGCCCCAGAACTTGCAAATTCATGCTCTCCTGGTCAACGAGCGTTTAGGAAGGAGTAAACCCTGTGTCCAGCCCAGCATTCATCATCGGCCAATTACAGAGCAATTTGCGCTTCAAACTGGCCTACATCAGCGTGTACCACGATTACCAGCAGACCGTGAGCGAAGCAGAGGTCAAGGATTTGCTGGGCGTGCTGATCGAAGACGAGTACGAGGCTATCGAGAGTCTGGCGCGGCGCATTCGCCAGCTCGGTGGCCTGGTCCCCTTTGAAGAACCACCCGACGCCATTAAGCAGGATTTGAGGACAAAAGCCAACGCCCAACCCACCACAATGACCAAGCTGCGGTTCTTGCAACGAGGTATGACTCGTGCTCTTGAGTGGTACGATGAACAGATTACAGCCTTTGCCGATGATGTGCAGACCGCCGACCTGCTGAGACAGTTGCGCGAAGCGAAAAGCCATCATCTACAGCGGGTGGAAGCCATGATCGCCGGCCTGGGTGGCTGAGAGCATATCTGGGGAAATGCGGACTTCAAGTCTCTAAGAGCCACAGAAGCACACGGAAAATTCAGTGTGGTTCTGTGGCTGATTCCCATTATTTGAAGGGGATGGTTCAGAATGGGTTGACACTTTATCGGGCAACATACTGGCAACGAATGGTGGAACGATAAACGAATGATCAGCATCGCGGTCTATTCGTTGGATATTCGTTGTCAGAGAAGTCGCCCAAGCCAAAAAACGAACGGAAAGACAGTGAGGGCTGATTTACCCACTGGATCTGGGCCCAAGGCGGGGCTATCTTCTCTTGAGAATTTTTTCAGGGCTTCAAGTGACTACTCAGCCTATGCTCCAAGTCCCCGTCCCAGGGACGTTCCATGCGGCAAGATGCTGTCTTTTGCGCGGTTTTCTCAGCCGAGACGCCCCCGGGACGGGGGCTACGAGCCTGGGGAGGACAGTGCGCCTGCTAGCCTGAGTAGTAACGGC
>JACIWR010000398.1 GCA_014360845.1 Anaerolineae bacterium | reverse complement strand
TTGTCGAACTCCTCACGGCTCAGCGGCTCCCCGCCCAGGGATAGCTGCCAGTTGTACTGGACAAGCGAGTCGAGACCTAGCAGACCGGAGCTGACCACCTGTTCCGACTTCTGAGCAGGAGACAGTTGCAGGCGAACCCCTAGCCTGGCACCGCGTTTGTGCCACCAGGGAGGCACCAGGACCCCGAAGCCGCTGCTTTCCAGCAGAAGGGCGGTCTCGCGCAGGAAGGTGTAGGCCTCCTGGACGGTCAGCGCACACGCCTCGGGCCGTGCCAACCGCAGGCTGCGCTCCAGCGGGGGGAACATCCGCGCAGCCAATCCCAATCCGGCCAGCAGGCGCTCCTGGGGCTGCTCGAAGCGGCGGTTCAGAAAGCGCAGGGTGCTCCCGCGCTCGCGCCACACTTTGCTGGCCGGCACCAGCAGGCTGAGGTCGTCGGTGGCCTGTAAGAAGAAGCGCAAGGTCCAATCGCGGACGTCGGGCTGACCCAAGGCGGGTTGCTCCGGCGGCTCCAGCCGGAAACAGACGCGGAAGCCTGTATCGCCCGCCACCCGCAACTGCTCCATCCAAGTATGCCACTGATCGTAGAAAGCCGCCAGTTGACCGCGCTGCTTCGGCGGGACATCCAGGATACCATCAGGGGAGAACAGCGCCGCCAGCCAGAGTCTGGTCACGTCGAGCGTTGGCTGGGCAGTTCTGCTGCGGAGGCTCTGCCGCGGCAAGGCGGGCGCGCCCCAGTCGCGCACGGCGGCGTCCACCAGCGCACCCAGGAAACTCTTGAGGAGATTGTAGGCGTCTGGCGGAGCGCTTTCCTGCGGCGCTTGCTTTTTTCGCCGACGAGGGGGGACAGGCCGCAGACCGCGGCAGACGGGGGGCATGGCCCGCACCAGGCGGCTGGCCCGCTCTTGGTCACCGGGATCGTCCAAAACCGGCTGCCAGATGGCGCGCAGTGAGAAGTTGTGCGCCGACCCATGTCGCGCCAGGGCGGGCAGGAAACGCTGACGGGCCAGGAGTTCCAGGGCGAAGTTGGCCGCCATGTGCCAGAAACGCAGCTCGCTGCTAAGGGCGATGCCTGGACGTGGTTCCAGTGGCAGGGGGACCAGCAGGGCCAGCGTCTGTAGGGGGGTTAAGGCCAGAGCGGCGACTTCCCACAAGCCCAGGCCGGAGGGCTCGATGTCTTCTTCAGCTTCTTCGCCGTCGCGGATTAGCTGCGGGGAAGCCAGTGGCCCCCGCTGGGATGAGGGCAGCAGGACGTGGACCGAGGTCACCAGTTCCTCGCTGAAGGGCAGATCGGTATCGGGTATCAGGAGGCGCAGAGCGTCCAGCATCTGCTCCGGCGTCGCCTGAAAGGGGTGTGGTAAGGCTCTGTCGGGCCGGGGTTGTGGGCGGCGACCACGACGCTTGGGTTGTGGGGCGGGTTCGGATGTTTCACCCCAGATGATGAAGTTACCGCTGGCCCCAGGGTTTGGGCCAGGGAGCCAGCTTCCATGTAAGACGATCATAAGACGTACCTCAGACAACCAATGGTCAAATAACCGGTATCTTCTCAAGATGCAGGGGCGAACCCTGGTGGGCGCCCAGGCGGGCAGGGGCAAGACCGGCTCCTACTCCGCCGCATCCGCGTCGGGCCACGGGCCCTATCTTTCACCGCAAACGACTAAAATGACCAACGACTTACGGCCAGGTGATCGTGGTCCGCGTCTGGATGCGCCGCCGCGCGAACCAGGCCCGCACCCGATCGTAGAAATTCACCAGGGTGCGGAAGAAGCGCACCACCACGCCGCCGACGAAGACCACGAAAGTGGACAGGGTGGCGATCACCGAGAACCAGGCGCTGAGCTCTTTGGGGTCCAGGGGCAAGAAGATGACTTCCTTTTCGGCGAACTGCGGCAAAGCGCGGGTCGTCGCTGTCGAGACGCCCAGGGACAGCCTGCTCAACAGGGGCAACAGCACACTCATGGAGGCCACGCCCAGCACGCCCCCCAGCAAGATGGCCGCCGTGTAAGTGAGACGAGACATCCAGTTGACCCACTCCCAATCCGAGGGGCGGAGGTAGTTCTCCGGCTGGCGATCGCCGCGCACCAGATCCCCCCACACCCCGGCCTGACGGGCCAGGTTCTCGTAAAGGGCCTGTTCCTCGTCTGCGGAAAGGGTGACCACCATCCCGCTGAAAGACCCGAACTTGCGCAACTTCAGCCGGTAGCGCAGCTCCCGCGCCCAGCTAAAGCGGCGCAGGGCGAAGAGCAACCTGTAAGAAACGCGCAATCGTCCGTCGCGCCCACGTTCCAGCTCGGCGGCGATGCCCCAGCGGTCCAGGCTGTGGATCAGGGCCGCGACCACATTGGGCGGTAGGGATTCTTCGATGGTGCGCAGGCGGCTCATCAACTGACCCAGGCGCTGCCGGGAAAGCAGGTCCTGCCAGGTCTCTTTGACGCGCACCTGGCGTTTCGTGGCCCGGCCCGGCGGCCACATGTACCAGTAGGTGTCGGCCAGACTGCCCCCCAGGGAAAAAGCGGTGGCCAAATCCTGAGAGCGCGCCGCCAACGCAATCCACACCGCGCGGCTCCAGTCTTCCAGCAACTCGCGCACGACCTCGACACCGGGTAGGGGATGGGCCTGCGGGTCCGACATGTAGGCGTCCACCAAATCCGGCAGCGAGGCTATGGTCACTTCTGCCTTATCGCCCGGCGAGGGCACTTCCAGGTCCAGGCTGCGGGCCAGGAGAAGGGCCCGCTGGATGGCCATGCTCAAGGCATCGCCGGGCAGCACCTCATGACTGCTGAAAGATAGGCGATCGTGGGTCTTCGTCTTGCGCGGGGGCTGAATGCCCTGCCGCCAACGTCCCAGTATCTCGGCCAGCATCCAGCCCAGGCTGAGCGCTTGCTGCACCTGCCGTGCCTGGTCTGCGGGCACGCCGGATTGTTGAGATTCGTTTCCCATACCCCTTGTCCTCCCCTCGCGACGCCTCAGAGGTGCCGGGCACCTGCTCACACCAGCGTCGTTTTGTAGGGCGGCTTTCCATCAGCCACCGCAATAGACGGCAGGTTTTGGAAACCCGCGCTACAGTTGCCCCACCCCGTCCAGGTGCGACGCACCTTTGCTAAACAAGCGTCGTTTTGTAAGTACGAAACACTTTGTAAATTTTCCCGCCCAGTCGCCGGGCCATGCGATTCATCATCACGTTGTTCTCGGCCACGATTGAGAGATCAATCCATTCGTAGCCTTTGGCCATGATAGCCTTGGCCGTCTCGATGTAGAACAGCGAATCCAGGCCCCGCCCCCGATACTCTTCCAAGACCCCCAGGATTTTGAAAGAAGCCACGTTGATGCGGCGCTTATACCACAGGGCTTTGAGCCAGCCAATGGGGAAGAGGCGGCCATTGAGGTGACGGAGCACCTGGTTGAAATCGGGCAGGGTGATGGAGATGCCCACCGGTTTGCCGTCTACCTCGGCCAGCAGGGCCAGGTCGGGATCAATGACGCTGCGCAAACTCTCGGCAAAGCGTTTGAACTCGCCCTCGTCCATGGGTACGTGATTGCGCATGTGTCCCAGGGCGCGGTTGATGATGTCCATAGCGATGGCCACCTCGCTGTCCCACTCGCTCATCCGCACCGGGCGGATGTGAATCCTCTCGCGTCGG
>JACIWR010000397.1 GCA_014360845.1 Anaerolineae bacterium | reverse complement strand
TCGATCCCCGCCGCTTTGGCGTACTTCTTCACCGTGTACCACACTGCATAGGGCGTCATCGCCGTATGCTTCTGGGTGAGGAACAGTGATCCTCCCGCAGGCTCGGAGCCGGCGGGAGAATGGCCCCGTTCCTCCAGGTACTCGCGCAAAGCCCGCCGCGCTTTGGCGTTCACCAGCACCCGCCGCTGTTTGCGCCCCTTGCCCCGCACCGTCACCCAGCCGCTGTGCTCGTTCAACTCCACATCGCCCACCCTCAGCCCCGCCACCTCCGAAGCCCGCAAGCCCGTGGCCGCCAGCAGCTCCAGCAGGGCAATGTCCCGCTTGTTGCCCCCCTGGTGCACCTTGCGCAGGATGCGGGTCAACTCCTGCTCGGAAAGAGCTTTCGGGGCCGTGGGCTGCTGGGCCACGCCGTTGACGTAGCGCGTCGGGTCACGCTCCACCTGCCCCGTCTCCCCCGCCCAGCGATAGAGGGCCGAGAGGGCGGCCAGTTTGCGGTTGACGGAAGCCGGTTTCATCGTCGCCGCCAGGTGATCGCGCCAGTCGCGCACGTCGTATTCGGTGACCGACTCCAGAGTAAAGGACTTGTCCTGAGCGGAGTCGAAGGGCTCACTGGTGCGGGCCTCGAACCAGCGCACGAACTGGCGCAGGTCGGAAGGGAAGCGAACTGGCTTCAAATACCAGCCTGGTCCCACCCAGGATGATGATGTCGCCAAGCTTCAGATTGTAAGGTTGGTTGAGAACCAGTTGGACGCCTCCCACCTCAGTGCGATTTCTATCTTGGAGGGCAATGATCACCCACTGGTTGCCCTGACGACGGAGCATAGCGTGAGTTCGCGAGACCGTTTTTCCGGCCGGCTCACTCGACAGGTCAATATCGGGCCGCTGAGGCAAGTGCGGATCGTAGCGACCGATGATCAACTCAGCCTTACCGAAGCCATCGAGGTTGAACACCCTGCCGGAGAGAGTGCGCAATACGGCTGAGCCAGCAAAGACTGGCCCTGCACCCTTTATGACCGGCTGCTTTGCCTGGAAGGCCACTGCTTGGGCCAGCAATCCTGGTAAAGCTGTTACCGGAGCTAGTAGCAGGACATCGCCGGTGCGCACGCCAGCAGATATAAGGGTGTCACCATCCGATAGAATGCGGTTGAGTGAGACCGATGCAAGTTGATAAGGAGAATTGCTGGCAGGCAAAAGCAGCAAGTCTTGCACGACTCGCATCAGAGAGGGCATCAAGCGTTGGATGGGGACCTCACCCGGCAGTTCCAGATCCACGCTGCGGAGTGAATTGTCAAAACGTACAGTAACAACGACGGATTTCATCTACTCTCCCTCTGTTACGAGAACTTGAGCGTCTCACCAGCGACCAATTCGCCCAAGCGGACGCGCACGTCCGCGGCTGAGTGCGGCCACAGATTCACCACCGCCGTGGGATCATCGCCCATAGTCTGCATAGCCCACAGACCATTCGGCCCTTCCAACACAACGAATCCATCAGAGATGGGAGTTTCCTCACGCAAGCGCTGAACGCTGGCCAATGCGCTGCGGCGGCGAGTACGTGCCAGAGCAGCGGCCAGTTCGCCTGCCGTACGCTTTTCCAATCCGAGGGAGAGAAGCACTGCGAGGGCTTTTTCAGGACCATCTCGAGCGGCCTGGGTAGCACGCTGTAACGTCTCTTCGGTCACTTGAACAGGCTCGGCGTTGGGAGCGGGCTGCTGACCGAGGCGCATCAATGCCCCTAACCGACCAAGGATGGCGGCTGCGTTTGGCAAAGCCTCGAAGAGGTGCACGCCCGGCTCAGGATTAGAGTGTTCCAACGCTAGCAATTCGGTGGCGTGGAAGTAATGGACAATGCGGCCGGTATCAGGTGCTTCGCAAGTGAGCACTACCGAGTGTTCCGGCACAGCGCACGTGCCTACCAAAGCCATTACCACCTGCTCCATCTGCACACTGCCGTCCTCGGCTTTACCTACCAACCGGCGGGCTCGTAATGAACGCTCGGCCGAGGCCAAAGCGACCGCCACCTGCTCGGCCGGCAAATCGCCGAAAGGGTTGATTCCCAGGCCAGGCAAGGTGGGAGTATTGAGCAGCCAGAGTACAAACATGAGTTCTTCTGTGCCCAGACGGATAGAAAGAGTCTGATTGCTCATTGAGGTTCTCCTCGCTATGTACTCTACGGCGTGGCGACGACGGGCGCGAATTGCATAGAATTAGCCCATGAGGCACCAGCGGGATACCCAAACTGTGGCAGCACGGACGGTGCAGGCGGGGGAGTGATGGTAAAGTCGCGCCACAGACCGTCTACTGTGACTGGATGGGAAACAACGTGGTCTATGATTTGCTCACACGACTCGTTAACTGCACCTTTCCAATCATCTGGCACAGGTACCAGACTGATGGTCTTAGAAACCAGTGCAGTCCCCATCGCCACACTGTGGTCTAGCAATGTAAATCCTAAATCCGGCACACCCTTGACGAAATCGAACGTATCTCCGCCAAGTTGTTTAATATCCTCCAGGACCGTCTGGCTCATTTGCATGACCTCATCAGGTGTGTAGATAGGAGTTGATCCCAATATGCGAAACAGGCGATCCACGTTTTTGATACCGGGGTCTTGCCACACTGCCCTAACGGCATCAAACTTAGGTTTGAGGGCCACGTCATACACCAGTTCGCTGATGTCTTTGGTGATGCGCCCCAGGTCTATACGCTCGAAGGCCTCTGCCACCCGTTCGGTACTGATATCCAGATCGGTGGCCATGGCTTTGCTGGTAGCCCATTGCGAGGTGGCCCCTTTGGAAGCCAGCACAATTCCTGCGCCGCCTAATTGGATCAGAGCATTGCCGGCCAGCACGATCCCCACCACCGGGACAGCACCACCCACGGCGTACTCTCCCACGTTGCGGATCACCGCCACGCTCACCGTCCTCTCGTCAACGTGGTCGGCAGTGAGGATGTCGCTGAAGATGCCCACGCCGACGCCGAGTTTGCCGATAATCTTGCTGATCTTGAAGCGCTGGTCGAGCACACCCAACTTGAGCAGCGGGGCGGACGAACCGTAGCGGCGGATGCCCAACAAATCCAGGAATTTTTGCATATCCGTGCGGCCGGCGGTCATGTAACCCAACAGGGTGTCAAGTTGGTTAAAGAGGCCACGCGTGGCTTGGAGCATCTGCTGACCAGAAGGGGCAATTTCCAGTAAGTTCCAGGGGATACGAGCCAACTCGGCGGCAGCGTGGTTGTCGGCGCGCTCGAACGCCTCGGCGATGTGGTTCAGCCGGCTGGCCAGTGTGCCCAGTTCGTGGGCTATGTCCTGCGCGCGACGCCCGGCAGAGGAGAGATCACACTCCAGCCGAACGCGACTGTGCCCCTCGAAACCCGTAGCGTACAATTGCCAAACAGCTTGTTCCAGCCGATGACCCAGCTCGTAAACCTGATAACTAGCAGCGTGCATCCGGCGAGCCACATCATAAGCATGTCTAGTGTCGATGCGAATGCGCGTCATGTTGCATACCTCGTAAGTATCTTCTCAATAGGTTGGGGTAGCGGTCGGTGAAGCGGCGACAGGCAACAGAACGTTAACAACGGACTGACCTACGGAGGGAGCCAAGATGCGCCCAGTCGGAGGTGTTCCACTCGTCTGGAG
>JACIWR010000396.1 GCA_014360845.1 Anaerolineae bacterium | reverse complement strand
TCTATCTCCAAGAAGCTTTGCCAGTGCCCACGAACCGTCAGGCCAAACCAAGCCAGGTTGCAGTGCGAAATATCTGGCGCTCTGCCCAAAGTACAGCAGATGGACCAAGCCGTGCAGCACCATGAATACGCCGAAGATGAACCTCAACATGAACATCTCCTTTCACTCGAAACGACTTGGGGTGGGAGTAAACCCTTTGACAATGTCATACGCCACTCCCAGGAAAATAGCCGGGGGCAGGGACAAGATCACCAAGAAAAAGCTGTTGGTGAACAAATCGGGGTTGTTCAGGTCGCAAAAATACACCAGGATGACGGAGCCGATGACCAAAAACACCCCGTTTGCCACGCAGACCGCGAAAACCCACGGCCACAGTCGGGCCAGGATACGCCGAACATTAAACGGAAGACGAACACGCCATCCGGTATATGGGGCATTGATCCCGAACCCCGCCACACTGGCGAGCATACCAATGATGGGCGGGCCAAAACCTCCTCCCACCAGGAGCATGGCGATTGACAGAAGAAGCTGGACTAGACCGCCGTGCTTCCTGTGCACAAAGGCCACCGACCAGATGATGAGCGCCAACGAAACGATGCTGGTCAACGCCCCGGTGACCAGCAGGTTGGGAACGATGGTCATCCCCGGCTCTCCCCCCATGTTGGTGGCGATAGGCCCCTGAGTCCAGGAATTGATGATGATCCCCTCCGGGGCCACGTTTCCCTGAAGCATCTCACCAATACCGTGAGTGATACCACCCAGTCCGCTCAGAACGCCAAAGATGGCAGATGTCACCCTGGCCGCGCTGATACTGGCTGAAGCATTCTTGCCTTCCATATGCAATCTCCTCTCATGATTTTTGCGGACAAGCGACGATCGCTCAACCCATCGCTCTGGCGAGTTCAGCTCCCCACAGTCGCGCCCGCTCAATCTCGCCCTCGCGAAGTGTTCCGTCCGTGGTGGGTTTGAGCGGATGCCCGCTCACAAAGAAACCACGCGCCCTGGCAATGGGCCTGTATCCCGCACGCTTTAACTCCTTGAGGATCTTGGGCGCCGCGCCCCGACCATACCAGGCCTTCACGCGCGTGTCGAACGAGGCCGAGCGACCGCGGCCCTGTGGTAGCCCGGCGAGCCAGGTGCGCATCTTGGGGTGGGAGAGATCAGGCGGCGCTCCCCCAGGCCCAAGGTTGCCGGTCCGCGCCCACTCTCGAGACTTGTCGGTGGGCAGGCTCAGGGTATGGACCGGGGCCCCGGCCACGATAAGGTCGGCGTCCGCTATTGCCTCGCTTGTGGCCTCGGCGGTAGAGAGCGCACGCGCTCCCGGCCCCAGGCCCTCGGCGATGGCGCGGGCGATGGCAGCGGTATTCCCCCACAAAGATTCGTACACAACAACAGCTTTCATCGGGTGCTCCTTTCCGACGGTGCATGGCAAGAGACTATTCCTCTTGCCGATTTTTATCGCGGCAACGCAGGTTGTGCGTCCGGGCGCAGCCACCGCCCCAGCCTGCGAGCCGCTGACCGATAACAGATAGGGCTACTCACCAGCGGCCTAGCAGAAGATACAGAGTCACGGCCGTGGAGAGCATACTCAGCGGCGAGGTCATTTGATGTAACCTCAAGATGGCCGTCGGCATCGGCTTACCGGTGCTCAACAACCCACCGGAGATGATGCAGCCGATAAAGAACAAGCCGGTGACCACGCCACCGATCAATTCAACCGCACTTAGTGCCACCGCCTGCTTTTTCTGGTAAATGGCTATGAGAAGCAAGACCAGCGCTGCCAGCGAGAGCAACTTATGGATGGTCAGGATGAGCGTACCGTATGGCTTGCCAGAGCGGCTCAGCCTGATACCAGAGAGAAAAATGGCGAGGAAACACAATCCGGCGACCACGATTCCCAGGGTAATGCTCATTTTATCAGCTCCTCCAATCACTTGTAACCTGTTGCAGATGCACCGCTCGAGGCCGGTCTGGGGTCTGGCAGGCGGAAGATGAAGAGGCCGTTTGTCGAATTCCAGCGCCTGACGCAATGTGCCCGCTCCAAAAACACAAAAAGGCACCTCCTCGGTCTGGCCTGCCCTTCGTGCGAGTTAGCCCGCTGACCGGTATCCACAGACGCGAGGTGCCTTTTACACAAAAAGCGCCAACCTTCTGAGCGGGACTCTCATGGTCGGCGCCTTCTGCAACTGGTATCTATGTAGCCTGTGCGGAGGGCCTGTGGCAATTCTGGCTCTCCGCACCACCACGAGGACACAAGCTCAAATGTGCCCCTCGGTCAAGTGACCAGTGATTCAAGATTCAATCTTCTATAAACAGTATACCACAAAATGTGCGAGATTGCAAGGAAAATGCAATTAGAGAATCGGTAACGCATCTTTCCCTAACCCAGCCTAGCCGGAGCCCAAAAGCCTTACCACAAAAGACACAAAAGGCACGAAGGGGACCACATTTTCCCTCTTTGTGTCTCTCCCGCTCCTTACCAACGGGCGTGGTGCTCCTCGGCAAAGCCAACCAGGCCCCCCAGGCGAAGCACCTCACCATCATCAGTGTGTATTGTCCCGTGATATTGGCCGAACATCTGGTGGACTTCGCTGGCGATGACCAACAGGTTCGTGGCGGCCACACGCTCCAGAAAGGGCACGAATTCCAGGTCCACTCGCCCGTCTGGGGACTTCATTCGCCAGGGCTTCATAAAATCACTGGAATCATAGTGAAAGTTCACCTGGCCGAACTTATGAATCCGCCCCTCCAGGATCAGCGCATTCTCCGTAGCTGCCGAGGTATCACCGAAGCCGCCGCCCAGGTTCAGCCCGATACGCCGCCCGTCCGGCAGGAACCCCGAGGCGCTGGCCCAGATCCAGAAAGAGCGGTACTCCCACACCCCGCGCCCCCAGTCCAGGTTACCCAGGCTCTCGGCAGGATGCAAGTCCGCCCGCCTTCCCTCGTACTCGATCCAGCCCTCCGCCGGCAGGCAGTTGACCTTACGATTGTAGTAGAAACGCTTGCCGGCGATGGGAATCACAATAACCATAGACTCGTGGTCGGGAGGCAGGCGCAGCCAGACCTCGCCCGCCAGCCCTTTACCCCCGAAGCCGGGCCATTCTACCGAGATCCGGCGTCCTTCTGGTTCCGCCCGGAAGATGAGACGAGCCTTGCTGCTCTCGAAAGCGCTGGTGCCCTCGGTGCTGTTGCGCGGTAACACGATGCCCCGTGCCAGAGGAAGGGTCAGGGTCTGCTCGTGATATGTCTTAGCTTCAAAGTCCACCACGTAGGCGAAAACCTGACCGGCGTAGCCCAGGTCGGCCAGTGTGAAAGAGTAGAAGTGCGTGGGGGTAGTCACGCCGTAATAGTCCCAGCGTTTGACGCGAAAACGCTGGAGTGGGCGGAGCGCGTAGAAGCGCGCGGCTTCCAGGTTGCAGTCCAGCAGCGGCTGGCGTGCCCATCCTACCTGAATCAGGTTCCCCTGCTCATCCAGCAGAGGCGAAGGCTCACGAAGCTCACGTTGCAATTGCTTGTCCGTCATCTGTCCGTCCCCCAATTCAGAGAATGCGATTAGCCCAGGGGCAAGAGGCTTTCTCTGGCTCCCCGTTTTTGGTTACGAAACCCCTTCCACGCTCGCAAGCACGTACTCGAAGCGGTTGAGCGCCTCGT
>JACIWR010000395.1 GCA_014360845.1 Anaerolineae bacterium | reverse complement strand
TATAGCCCGAAATCGGATTCTGTCAAATGTGAGCCTGGAGAAGCATCCGCGTCTACCGAAAGACGCACCTAACTGCACAAGAGTCGGGCGGGGCCACCCCGCCGCATCCGCTGCTCGCAGTTGTCCTACAACCGCCCAGGTAGCAAAATTTCTGTTTGGATTTTTCGCCAACTTGGAGTATAATCCGACGTGCTGAAAAAACATTCTACGGAGAGAAGTATGCCACCAATTTTCCCGTTTACCGCCATCGTAGGCCAGGAGAAGATGAAACTGGCCCTTATTCTCAACGCTATCAGCCCACAAATCGGTGGGGTGTTGATCCGTGGCGAGCGGGGTACGGCCAAATCCACCGCTGCCCGCGCTTTGGCTGCCCTGCTGCCCGAAATAGAAGTCGTCGCCGATTGCCCCTTCAACTGCGATCCCCACTCACCGGAACTCATGTGCGATAACTGCTGCGAGCGCTTGCACCGGGGCGAGACGCTGCCGGTGATCCGGCGGCGCACCAGCTTCGTGGACCTGCCGGTGAGCGCCACCGAGGATCGCGTGGTGGGTACGCTGGACATAGAGCTGGCCATCCAAAAAGGCGAGCGACACTTCGAGCCCGGTGTACTGGCCGCCGCCAACCGGGGTCTGCTCTACGTGGATGAAGTGAACCTGCTCGACGACCACGTGGTGGACCTGCTACTGGATTCGGCGGCCATGGGGGTGAACGTGGTGGAGCGCGAGGGCATCTCATTCTCGCACCCGGCGCGCTTCATCCTGGTGGGCACGATGAACCCCGAAGAGGGCGAGTTGCGCCCTCAGCTCCTGGACCGTTTCGCGCTATGCGTGGAGATTCGGGGGATCACCGACCCGCGAGCGCGAGTGGACATCCTGGAGCGCTGTGTGCAGTTCGAGCAGGACCCGGAAGGCTTTCGGGCCGAGTGGGAGCCCCGCGAGGAGCAATTATCCCAGGAGATCGCCCAGGCCCGGTTGCTCCTGCCCCAAGTGACTTATGAAACCAAAGACCTGTACACCATCGCCGAGTTGACCGCCAACTTTCAGGTAGATGGTCACCGCGCGGACATTGTCATCCTGAAAGCGGCGCGGGCTCATGCCGCTTTCCACGGTCGTCTGCGCATCAATGAGGCAGACATCCTGGCAGCGGCGGAGCTGGCTTTGCCGCACCGTCTCAAGCGCCAGCCATTCCAGGAAGCCGAGATGCATCTGGAGCGACTGGAGGAACGGCTGGAGCAGGTGAAGGCTGAGCTGGCCATCCGGGAATCTTCCAGCCTGACTGAAGTGGACACATCCCCGGTAAAAAAAAAAGAGTTGACCTCGGCCTCGATCCTGCCCAATGACCCCTCCTCCAGCGGAGGCACTCCCCTGCGCGGACACGACGCCCCTGCCCCACCGCTGGCTTACATCCGCCAGGCAGACATGCCGGTGCCCATCGGACCCATCTTTCAGGCGCGTCGCCTGGAGACCCCGCTGGACAAGCTCACCCGGCGCACGGCGGGCAAGCGTAGTTTCACCCGCACCAACCGCAAGCGGGGACGGTATGTGCAGAGCCGCCCCATCGAGGGCCGCGTGACCGATCTGGCCTTCGACGCCACCTTACGCGCTGCCGCGCCATATCAGAGGCGGCGACAACACGGGCGCACGGCCCTCACCATCACTAGAGCAGACCTGCGGCGGAAGGTGCGCGTCCGCCGCGCGGCCAACCTCATCCTCTTCGTGGTGGACGCCAGTTGGAGCATGGCCGCCGCCGAGCGCATGGTGGCCACCAAAGGAGCCATCATGTCGCTGCTCATGGATGCGTATCAGCGCCGTGACCAGGTGGGTCTGGTCGTCTTCCAGAAAGACAAGGCCAAGGTCGTCCTGAGACCCACCTCCAGCGTGGAGCTGGCCAAGCGGTTGTTGCAAGACATCCCGGTGGGCGGCAAGACTCCCCTCTCCAGCGGCCTGCTGCTGGCTTATCGCATGCTACGCCGCGAAAAACGCCTCAACCCCGAGGTGATGCCCTTAATGATTTTGCTCACCGACGGCGCGGGAAACGTGTCCATGACCGATATGCCGGCCAGGGAAGAGGCTCTGCACATCGCGGATTACATCCGGAGGGCGGGAATTCGCTCGGTGGTGATCAACATGGAGCACGCCTCGTTCGATCGGGGGCTGGCGCAGGAATTAGCCGAGGCGCTGGGAGGACCCTGTTACACCCTGCGCGAGCTGAAAGCTGAGGAGCTATATCGAACGGTGAAGGATGAATTGGAAAGCGGGGTAGGAGCGGCTACTTCTTTTTCGCCTTCTTCAGACGCCGGAGGTCCGCCGGAAGGGTAAAAGGTTTCGTACCCCGTTTGGGCTTGCCCTTCACCAGTTTTGTGACTTTCTTGGTCACGTCTTTGGCGTCGTAATCGCCCGTCGCATCGCTTCGCAGGCGGGCGATTACTTCTTCCTCTTCGGGGGAAAGGGAGCGACCGTGAAGCACGGCCAGTTCGGCCATCACCAGGAGCATCTGTCGCTCCCCCGCATCCAGAGTCTCCAGTCCCCCATCCAGCAGCCAGCGGGCTTTGCCCGGCGCGAAAAGAGCATCTCCTTCACTATCTGACATCGCTGTTTCCTCCTTCCCTGGCCGGGCGTAGTGCCCGCGCATCGGTGAACCGGGCAATCTGTTCACCTCTCAGCACTAATTGGCGGTCAGGACTACGGCCATAGCCGTGGAATAAAGCCGGGTCTCCGGGGCATCGGCCCGCGAGTTGATGATAATGGGCACTTTGGCCCCTACGACCAAGCCAGCCATCTTCCCGTGAGCCAGGTATTGAATGGCTTTAGCGGCGGTGTTGCCCGCCTCCACGCCGGGCACGATGACGATGTCCGCCTGCCCGGCCACCGGTCCCCCCACCCCTTTGAGGCGGGCGGCTTCGGGTCGCACGGCCACGTCCAAAGGCATGGGGCCGTCCACAATCGCTCCCTCTACCCAGCCCTGTTCAGCCATCTTGGCCAGGGCCAGCGCCTCGATAGACATGGGCATCTTGGGATGCACGGCCTCGCTGGCGGCCAAAATGGCGACCCGCGGCTGCTTCAGCCCGAATTTGTGAGCCACTTCGACCACGTTCTGGATGATGATCAGTTTTTGATGAATGGTGGGGTAGAGAACGACGCCGCTGTCACTCATGTAAAGGAGACGGTCGTAGCCGGGTATCTCGAAGATGCCCACGTGGGTAAGCAGTCTTTTCTCGCGGATACCGGTAGACCGGTCCAGCGCCGCCCCCAGGAACTGGTCGGTCTTGATCTGGCCCTTGACGGCTACATCTGCTTCGCCGGCCCGAATCAGAGCCATCACCTGCTGAGCTGCGGCCTTGGGGTCTGGCTCGTGGATGATGGTCATCCCTTGCAGCGAAAGTTCTTCCTGGCGAGCAATCGTCTCAATCGCGTCCTGGTCACCTATGAGGTAGGCGGTGGCGATGCCTAACTCGTACAACTCCGCGGCCGAGGTCAACACCGAAGCGTCAGCGGCGGCGGCCACGGCAATGCGCTTGGGTCCGACCGCCTGGGCCGCCTTGATCAGTTCCGAGAAATTGCTGATGGCCATTATTCCCCCTCAAGTGGAATAATTGTTCAATCGTGACTACTCAGCCTATGCTCCAAGTCCCCGTCCCGGGGACGTTCCATGCGGCAAGATGCTGTCT